>CADCUJ010000101.1 GCA_902805855.1 uncultured Nocardioidaceae bacterium | reverse complement strand
GCCTGCTCCCCGAAAACGTGCGCCGTGACCCGGACACCTCGCCGGTGGGCCACCGCCATCGCCTGGTCCAGCGACTCCCGCGGCCATGACGGGGTCAGGTCACCGACTTTCCTCTCGATCCAGTCACCGACCAGCTTGACCCATCCATCGCCGCGCTCTGCCTCCTGCGCGACAAAGGCCGGCAGGTCCACCGGTTCTATCTCGTGGGCGTAGTTGCGGATGTAGCGCCTGGGCCGAGCCAGGTGGCGGCCGGCCCGGATCAGCCGGGGCAGATCCTCGCGGTCGTGCACCCAGGAGGTGTCCGCAGGTGAACCGCAGTCGCGCAGCAGCAGGGCGCCTGTCGCGCGGTCGGTGAGCGCCTGCTCCTCCGACACGTCGTCGGGCACCGCGCCGTGGGCGTCCAGGCCGATGTGGCAGTGCGCGTCCACCAGGCCGGGCACGATCCAGCCCTCCGCGACCAGCTCGGCCGACGCGACCGGCTCGTAGCTGACCTTGCCGTCGGCGACGTACAGGTCTCGGGGCTCACCGTCGGGCAGGACCGGTCCCCGGAACCTGAGCGCACTCATGCGCCCCGACGCTAACGCAGGATTGCGGCTACTTGCGGGGCAGGTACTTGGAGAACTCGGCAGGGAGCTCGAAGTCGGCGGGGTTCGGCTTCTCACTGTCTGCGGGGACACCGAACGGGTTCCCACCGTTGGCCTGGTCCTGGCCCTTCTGGGTGGCCGCCCGCTCCTGAGCCGCGCGCTTGGCGGGGTTCCCGGAGACCCGCTTCGCCTTCGCCTTCTTCGGGGCCTGCTTCGCCTTCGAACGCTTGCCGCCCATCCCCGGCATGCCCGGCATCCCCGGCATCCCCGGGCCACCGCCCATCCCGCCGCCACGGGCCATCGACAGCATCATCTTGCGGGCCTCGAAGAACCGGTCCACGAGCTGGTTGACGTCCGAGACCTGGGTGCCCGAGCCCTTCGAGATCCGGGCCCGCCGAGAGCCGTCGATCAGCTTCGGGTTGGCCCGCTCTCCGGGTGTCATCGACTGGATGATCGCCTGGATCCGGTCGATCTCGCGCTCGTCGAAGTTCTCGAGCTGGTCGCGGAACTGGCCCATCCCGGGCAGCATCCCCATGATCTTCGACAGCGAGCCCATCTTCCTGATCGCCTGCATCTGCTCGAGGAAGTCGTCGAGGGTGAAGTCGCCGCCCTGCCCGCTCAGCTTGGCCGCCGCCTTGGCTGCCTGCTCCTGGTCGAAGGTCTTCTCGGCCTGCTCGATCAGCGTGAGCATGTCGCCCATGTCGAGGATGCGAGAGGCCATCCGGTCGGGGTGGAACAGGTCGAAGTCGGTCAGCTTCTCACCGGCGGAGGCGAACATGACCGGCTTGCCGGTGACGGAGGCGATGGACAGTGCCGCGCCACCACGGGCGTCGCCGTCGAGCTTGGTGAGTACGACGCCGTCGTAGCCGACTCCGTCGAGGAACGCCTGTGCCGTGTTGACCGCGTCCTGGCCGATCATCGCGTCGACGACGAAGAGCACCTCGTCAGGTCGCACCGCGTCCCTGATGTCAGCAGCCTGCTGCATCAGCTCCGAGTCGACGCCGAGCCGCCCGGCCGTGTCCACGATGACGACGTCGTGCAGGGTGCGGCGGGCCTCCTCGACGCTGGCTCGGGCGACCGCCACCGGGTCGCCGACGCCGTTGCCGGGTTCCGGCGCGAACACCTTCACCCCCGCGCGCTCCCCGTTGACCTGCAGCTGGTTGACCGCGTTGGGACGCTGCAGGTCGGCCGCGACCAGGAGCGGGCTGGCCCCCTGGTCCTTCAGCCACAGCGCGAGCTTGGCCGCCAGCGTGGTCTTGCCGGACCCCTGGAGGCCAGCCAGCATGATCACGGTCGGTGGTGTCTTCGCGAACCGCAGCCTGCGGGTCTCGCCGCCGAGGATGTTGACGAGCTCCTCGTCGACGATCTTGATGACCTGCTGGGCGGGGTTGAGCGCCTGGCTCACCTCTGCGCCACGGGCTCGTTCCCGGACGGCGCCCACGAACTGCTTGACCACCGGCAGGGCGACGTCCGCCTCGAGCAGGGCGACCCGGATCTCCCGTGCGGTCGCGTCAACGTCCGCGTCCGAGAGCCGGCCCTTGCCACGCAGGTTCTTGAAGGTGTCGGCGAGCCGGTCGGAGAGAGTCGCAAACAATGGGTGTCAGTCCTCAGGAGTGCGCGTCGGCTGGACCCGGTCCGGCGCCTATGGGCGGTCGGGCAGGGCTTCCAGCCTAACCGGGAAGGCCAGCACCCGCCGGACGGCATCCGCCGTCACAGGGCGGCCTCGTCCCTCTCGCCGGTGCGCACGCGGAGCACGGACTCGACCGGCTGCACCCACACCTTGCCGTCGCCGATCAGTCCGGTCTGCGCGGTCTTCGCGATGATCCCGACCACGTCGTCGGCGTCCGCGTCGTCGACGACGATCTCCAGGCGGATCTTCGGCACCAGCGCGACGTCGTACTCGGCGCCGCGGTAGACCTCGGTGTGGCCCTTCTGCCGGCCGTACCCGCTCACCTCGCTGACGGTCATCCCGGTCACGCCGAAGGTCTCGAGCGCCTCCCGGACCTCGTCCCACTTGTGCGGCTTCACGACCGCCGTCACCAGCCTCATGCGCTCGTCCTCTCTTCCTGGTGGCTCCGCTCTCGGGCACCGACGCCGGCCACGGCCTTGTGGGCAGTGACCTGGATGGCCGGCTCGAGCGCCGGTCCCGCCGGGCCGCCGGCAGCGGAGTGCAGGTCGTAGGCCTGCTCGGCGTGGGCGCTCAGGTCGATCCCGCCGAGCTCGTCCTCCTCCTCGACCCGGAAGCCGACGGTCCGCTGCAGGACGGTGCCGATGAGGTACGTCGCCACGAAGGAGACGGTCAACACCGCGAAGGCGCCCAGCGCCTGGCGCCAGAGCTGGTCCGCCCCGCCGCCGTAGAACAGACCGGAGACGCCGGCCGGTGCGGACGCCGTCGCCAGGAAGCCGATCCCGACGGTGCCGACGAGGCCGCCGACGAGGTGCACCCCGACGACGTCGAGCGAGTCGTCGTAGCCGAACCGGTACTTCAGCCCGACCGCCAGCGCGCACAGCGCACCGGCGACGAGGCCGAGCGCCACGGAGCCGATCGGGGACAGCGAGGAGCAGGCAGGGGTGATCGCCACCAACCCGGCGACCACGCCCGAGGCCGCACCCAGGGAGGTTGCGTGCCCGTCGCGGACCCGCTCGGTGGCCAGCCACCCCAGGACCGCGGCGGCGGTGGCGACCAGGGTGTTGACCCAGGTGACGGCGGCAAGGTTGTTGGCGGCGAGCGCGGAGCCGGCGTTGAAGCCGAACCAGCCGAACCACAGCAGCCCGGCGCCGACCATCACCAACGGCAGGTTGTGCGGTCGCATCGGCTCCCTGCCGAAGCCGCGCCGCCTGCCGAGGACGAGGGCCAGTGCCAGACCCGCGGCGCCGGCGTTGATGTGCACAGCGGTGCCGCCCGCGAAGTCGATCGCGACCAGGTCGTTCGCGATCCAGCCCCCGACGTGCTCACCCGCCGAGAAGTCGAAGACCCAGTGCGCGACGGGGAAGTAGACGACCGTGGCCCAGAGCCCGGCGAACACCAGCCAGGTCCCGAACTTGGCCCGGTCGGCGATGGCACCCGAGATCAGCGCCACGGTGATGATCGCGAAGACGGCCTGGAAGCCGACGAACGCCATCGGAGGCAGGCTGGCGCCCTCGGCCTCGGCCATCAGGCCCTCGAGTCCCAGGTACTGCGTGGGGTCACCGATCAGACCCAGCCCCACGTCGTCGCCGAAGGCGATCGAGTAGCCGTAGAGGACCCAGAGCACGCTGACCAGTGCCAGTGCGCCGAAGCTCATCATCATCATGTTCAGCACGCTCTTGGAGCGGACCATGCCGCCGTAGAAGAGCGCCAGGCCGGGGGTCATCAGCAGGACCAGTGCCGCCGAGGTCAACACCCAGGCGGTGTCGCCGGAGTTGATCGTGGATTCCATGGCACCACCGTGGACGCCTCAGGTTTCGCGCAGCGCCCCGCTGTGTTGCGCGCAGGTCACTTGTCGCCGTGCCTGGTTACATCCGTGTGAACTCTCAGACGGGATCGCCGAGCAGCGCGTCGACGAACGCCTCCGGGTCGAACGGCGCCAGGTCGTCGGCGCCTTCGCCGAGTCCGACGAGCTTGACCGGGACCCCGAGCTCACGTTGCACGGCGACCACGATCCCGCCCTTGGCCGAGCCGTCGAGCTTGGTCAGCACGATCCCGGTCACGTCGACGACCTCTCGGAAGACCCGGGCCTGGATCATGCCGTTCTGGCCGGTGGTCGCGTCGAGGACCAGGAGCACCTCGTTCACCGGAGCCTGCTTCTCGACCACCCGCTTCACCTTGCCGAGCTCGTCCATCAGGCCGGTCTTGTTCTGCAGCCTCCCGGCGGTGTCGATCAGCACCACATCGGCCTCTTGCTCCACGCCGGTCCTCACCGCCTCGAAGGCCACGCTTGCAGGGTCGCTTCCCTCGCTGCCTCGCACTGCGGGAACGCCGACCCGTTCCCCCCAGGTGGTGAGCTGTTCGGCGGCTGCGGCTCGGAAGGTGTCCGCGGCACCGAGCACGACCTGCCGGTCCTCGGCGACCAGGACCCTGGCGAGCTTGCCCACCGTGGTGGTCTTCCCGGTCCCGTTGACCCCGACGACCAGGGCGATCCCCGGCACACCGTTGCTGCGGCTGACGTTCAGCGACCGGTCCAGGCTCGGGTCGACCAGGTTCAGCAGCTCCTCGCGGAGCACCTGACGCACCGGGGCGGCGCCGGCGCCTTGCACGCGCATCCGGGTCCGCAGCCGGTCGACCAGCTCCTGGGTGGCCGCGACGCCGACGTCGGCGGTGAGCAGCGTGTCCTCGATGTCCTCCCACGTCTGTTCGTCGAGGTGGTCGCGCGAGAGCAGCGCGAGCAGCCCGCGACCGAGCCCGCCTTGGGAGCGGGAGAGCCGGTCGCGCAGGCGCACCAGCCGGCCCGCGGCCGGCTCCGGCCGCTCCAGCGTCGGGGTGCTCGGGTCGCGAAGGCGGTCCTCCTCGTCGACCCCCGGCTCGGGCCGGCTGAGTACGTCGACGGAGGAGGCGGCCCGGCGGCGCGAGCGGCGCACACCGGTGGTGACCAGCCCGACGAGGAGAGCCACACCAGCCACCGCGATGCCGATGATCAGGTAGAGGTAGTCACCCACGCGCACTATCCAAGCAGAGCGGGCCAAGCACCGACTCGACCGTCATGGAGCCGTCAGCCGGACTCAGCCGCGCTGCCGCTCCCGGCTCTCCAGCGAGGACGGGAAGACGTCGACGACCTTGCGCAGCGCGTCCCCGAGCCACCGGGCATGGGGCACCGGCTCACCCCGGTGCGGGAAGGCCACGTAGACGACGATGCCGCCGGCGACCAGGACGATCGCCAGCATGGCGAGCAGGATCTCAAGCACGATGCCAACTCTGACACGCACTGGAGCCGGCCTCACACGGCCTGAGCGTCGGACGTGACGACACTCACGTGCAGCTCGCCGCACCGCCCGCTGACGGCCCGATCACGCCTGCCGGTCGGGTCGGCACAACCGCTCGGCGACGTCTCGGATCACCCGTGGGATCGGCCGAACGGCTCGCCCTCCACCGTCGCGAGGGCTGGCGACGTAGACATGCACGAAGCGCCCTTCGGCAGCCGCCTGGTCATCCTCGCCCTGGAAGAGCCCGATCCGGTAGGTCACCGAGGAGCGGCCCACCCGCTCAGCGACCAGTCCCATGTCGACCGGATCCGGGAAGCCGATCTCCCGGAAGTACCGGCAGGAGGTCTCCGCGACCACTCCCACCGCGTCCAGCTCGCGGACGTTCACTCCGGTCGCCTCGAAGAGGTGGGCGTTCACGGCGGTGTCGAACAGCTCGTAGTAGATCGCGTTGTTCATGTGGCCGTAGGCGTCGTCGTCGGCCCAGCGGGTCGTCGCGCGCCGCCACACCACGTAGTCGTCCCGGGTAGGTCTCGGCGGCCGCCCGCTCTCGTCCCCGCCCACTACGCCGGCTGCGTGTCGCGCAGGCGCTGGCTGATCACCGTCGAGACCCCGTCACCACGCATGGTCACGCCGTACAACGCGTCCCCGACCTCCATGGTGCGCTTCTGGTGCGTGATCACCAGCAGCTGGCTGTTCTCACGCAGCTCCTCGTAGATCTCCAGGAGGCGGCCGAGGTTCGTGTCGTCGAGCGCCGCCTCGACCTCGTCGAGGATGTAGAACGGCGACGGACGTGCCTTGAACAGGGCCACGAGGAAGGCGACGGCCACCAGCGAGCGCTCGCCCCCGGAGAGCAGCGAGAGGCGCTTGATCTTCTTGCCGGCCGGGCGAGCCTCGACGTCGATGCCGGTTCCGAGCATGTCGGACGGGTCGGTCAGCACGAGCCTGCCCTCGCCCCCGGGGAACAGCCGCGCGAAGACCTCGGCGAACCGATCGCGCACGTCGGTCCAGGCGTCGGTGAACACCTGCTCCACCCGTTCGTCGACGTCGCGGACGATGTCCAGCAGGTCATGTCGGGTGGCCCTGAGGTCCTCGAGCTGGTCGGTCAGGAACTTGTGGCGTTCCTCGAGGGCGGAGAACTCCTCCAGGGCGAGCGGATTGACCCGACCGAGCACGGCCAACGCGCGCTCGGCCGCCCGCAGCCGCTTCTCCTGCTCCTCCCGGACGTACGGCGCGGTCACCTCCCCGCCGGTGTCGGACTCCGGCTCGTCGTCCTCGGGTGACGGACGGCTCTGCGGGACCGCGACATTCGGCCCGTAGTCGGCAACGAGAGCGGTCGGCTCGAGCCCTAGCTCGTCGACGGCCTTCTCCTCGAGCTGCTCGACCCGCATCTGCTGCTGGGCACGTGCCAGCGCGTCGCGGTGCACGGTGCCCACCAGCTCGTCGAGCTCTCCGGCCAGGTCGCGCGCGCGTGCACGTACGGCCAGCAGCTCCTCCTCACGGCCGCGACGAGCCCGTTCCACCGACGCACGCTCCGCCGACGCGGCCGTGAGGGAGCTCTCGAGGCGGTCGAGGACGACGGCAACTGCGCGTCCTACGGCCTGCGCCACCTCGCCTTCACGACGCAGCCGCTCTCGTCGCGCCGCTGCCCGGACCCGCCGGTCCCGTTCTGCCTGCGCTGCCTCGGCGAGCGAGTCCGCGCGGCCGGCGAGGGCCCGGCCGCGCTCCTCGGACGTCCGCAGGGTCAGCCGTGCTTCCATCTCCGTCTGGCGGGCAGAGCGCGCCACCACCGCGAGGCGTTCCAGCTCTGTTGTGTCCGGCTCCTCGTCGGTCGACTCCCGGGCGGCAGCCAGGCGACGCTCCAGGTCGACCAGCCCGGACAGGTCCCGCTGCCGGGCGGCCTCGGCAGCCTCGAACGCCTCGCTCAGACGTTGGGTCTCCGCCCTGGCGGCGCGGGCCGAAGAGCCGTGCTGGCCGAGCTCCTCGGCCACCGCGGCCAGGGTCGCGTCGGACTCGTGCAGCTTCGCCAGCGCAACATCGGCGCGCTGCTGCGCGAGGGCGCGCTCCTCGTCCAACCGGGCGAGGTCGAAGACGAGCCGCTCACTGCGATGCACCGCTTCGGTGAGCATTGCCTCTGCCTCGTCGACGGCCGCCTGCACCTCGAGCATGCTCGGCTGCGAGGACGACCCACCGGCCGCGAAGTGAGCGCCGAGCAGGTCGCCGTCGCGGGTCACTGCGGTGATGTCCGGTCGGCGGCGGACCAGGGAGGCCGCGGCCGACAGGTCGTCGACGACGACCGTCCGGGCCAGCAGCCGGCCCACCGCGGCCTGCAGCTGCTGCGGACAGTCGAGGAGGTCGAGAGCCCACACGGCGCCGCCGGGCAGGTCGTCGGGGGTCTCCGGTGCCGAGGCGGCCGAGCCCACCAGGAGGCCGGCCCGACCGAGGTCGTCGGACTTCAGGTGGCTGATCGCGGACAGTGCGGTGTCCAGGTCGCTGGCCGCCACCGCGTCCGCGGCGGAGCCAAGAGCAGCCGCGACGGCGCTCTCGTATCCCGAGCGCACCGAGAACAACGCGGCCACCGATCCGAGCAGCCCGGACACGTGGTCGTCTGCCGCCAGCAGCGCGCCGGCACCGTCGCGGTTTCGACCCACCTCGAGCGCCTCCTTGCGGGCGGCGAGGGCGCTGCGTTCCCGGTCGGCGAGCCGGGCCTCCTCGCGGGTCTTCGTCAGCTGCTCCTCGATGCCGGCGAGGGCACCTGCGGCTGCCTCGTGCTCGGCGTCGAGCCCCTCCTCCCCTGCGTCCAGACCGGCGACCCTGGTCTCCAACGCGGTGAAGTCACGCTGGGCCCGGACGACCCGGGCCTCCGCCTCGGCCCTGGCCGCGGCGATGCGACCCAGCTCGTCCTCGGCAGCGGCCGCCCGGCTCTTCACCGCGTTCACCTGGCCCTGGAGCCGGGCCAGGCCCTCCCGCCGGTCCGCCGCCGCTCGCAGCAGCCCCGCGACCCGGTCCTCCTCGGCACGATGTGCGTCCTCGGCGAGCTCGCGAGCTGCCAGCGCCTCGGTCATGGCCGCCTGGTCCCGGGCGACCTGTGCCTCGATCTCCCGCTCCTGTCCCCGGACACGCTCGGCCTCGGCCAGCAGCTCCTCGGGGTCGCGTCCCGCGCCGGTCGACGCCTCGTCGGTCGCCTCTCCGGCGTTTCGCACCCGTTCGGCCGCCAGGCTCGCGGTTCCGCCGAGTCGCTCGCGCAGCCCGGACAGGGCGAACCATGTCTCCTGCGCTCTGGCCAGCGCGGGCAGGTCCTCGCGGAGCGCAGCCTCGAGCGCCGCCTCCGACGCACGTGCCTGCTCCACGGCGGCCTCGACCTCGGCACGGCGCTCGACCAGGACGGTCTCGTCGGCCTGCTCCCGCTCGAGGGCCGTGCGGGCGGTCACCAGGTCATCGGCAAGGAGCCGAGCCCGTGCGTCGCGCGCGTCCGCCTGCACGAAGGCCGCCTTGCGAGCGACCTCGGCCTGCCTGCCGAGCGGCTTGAGCTGCCTCCTGATCTCAGTGAGCAGGTCAGAGAGCCGGGTCAGGTTGCCCTCGGTGGCCTCCAGCTTGCGCAGCGCCTTCTCCTTGCGCTTGCGGTGCTTGAGGACGCCGGCCGCCTCCTCCACGAAGCCACGCCGGTCCTCGGGCGTGGCATGCAGGATCGAGTCGAGCTGACCCTGTCCGACGATCACGTGCATCTCCCGGCCGATACCGGAGTCCGAGAGCAGCTCCTGCACGTCCAGTAGCCGGCAGGAGTCGCCGTTGATGGCGTACTCCGAGCCGCCGTTGCGGAACATGGTCCGGCTGATCGTGACCTCGGAGAAGTCGATCGGTAGTGCTCCGTCGACGTTGTCGATGGTCAGGGCCACCTCTGCCCGACCCAGCGGCGGGCGACCCGCCGTCCCGGCGAAGATGACGTCCTCCATCTTGCCGCCGCGCAGCGACTTCGCGCCCTGTTCCCCCATCACCCAGGCCAGCGCGTCGACCACGTTGGACTTGCCGGAGCCGTTGGGGCCGACGACGCAGGTGATCCCCGGCTCGAGCTGGAGCGTCGTCGTGGAGGCGAACGACTTGAAACCTCGCAGCGTCAGGCTCTTGAGGTACACGACGCAGGAGCCTACCCAAGTAGCGCCGGGGCTCCGGGGATGACACTCGGTGGGTCTCGCCCCGCCTGAGACCTCGGTCAGGGGCTGGCGCGAGGACCGGTCAGATCCTTGTGCATCAGTGTCGCGACGGTGGCGTAGCCGAGGCCCTCGTAGAGCCCGCGCGCGGCAGCGTTGTGGCCGAACACGTTGAGCCGGAGCGCGGACAGCCCCAGCGCGACGGCACGCTCCTCTCCGGCACGCATGATGGCGCGTCCGTAGCCGCGCCCGCGCACCTGCGGGAGTACGGCGACGTCGTACACGTAGCCCTCGCGCATCCCGGCTCGCTCTCGCACGCCGAGCGAGAGGTAGCCGACCTCCGTTTCCGCCGCGGGAGTGTCGTCGAGGGCCGTCCAGACGTGCTGGTCCGCGGTGGCGAGCCCACCGGGGAGCAGCCGGTCGAACTCTCGTTCGGCGTAGGCCCGTGCTGTGGTCGGGGGCATCGCCCCGGAGTCGACCTGCTGGGCCGCGAACCCGGAGATGGTCTCCTCCACCCACGCCAGGTAGCGGGCCTCGGTCATCGGGACCAGGCGCACGCGCACGTTCGACACGGCGCGACGGGTCAGCCGGAACGCGACCGGCTGGCCAGAGCGGTCAGGGCCAGGGCGACGGCATCCTCGGCGAAGGCGGCCCGGCGCTGCCAGCCACGCTGCCCGGCGTAGTCGCGCCACGCGGAGCCGGTCACCGCGCCGAGGCTGGCGCCGACGGTGGACGCTGCGACGGCGATGACCGGTGAGGACCTCTCCCGCCGGGCCAGCATGAGCGATCCGGCGGCGCCGGACGCGTAGCGGAACAGCAGTGCGACGGGTTGCATCCGGCTCGGTGTGCTGGGCAGCTTGTCCACCGCCAGCTCACCGCCGATCAGGCCGGCCATCGCCACCGACCCCACGGCCCGGCTGGAGCGAGATGCCAGCGGCGGGCCGAGGACGCCCAGCGAGCTGCGGCAGCCTGAGGCGAATCCGAGCGCGGCCGAGCGCGCAGCTGACCTCACCACGGTGCCCATGAGGGCGCCGTACCCCCGCCAAGGGCCGACAAACAGGCGGGACGGTCACGGTGAGTGCTCACCGTGACCGTCCCTGTGTGCCTGCGGATCTACTCAGCCGGCTACCGGCGCGCCTGCCCGTTTGCCGTGGCCGCTGCGGCGCGGCGGCGCAGGGCCAAGAAGCCGCCGAAGCCGAGGACGATCAGCGAGAGGGGCAGGGCGTCTTGTGGCCACGAGAACGCCGCGAACGGGTTGGTCGAGGCCAGCGACACCGTGTCGGTGGAGCGCGCTCCACCCGGCAGGTCGACGCTGTAGACGTCCAGCCCGCGGATCAGGTCCACCGAGTAGGTGATGTTGGTCTGCCGACCGGTGGCCACACCGCGGTCGTTGTAGACCGGCACCCAGTAGGAGTCCCAGACCTCGGAGGCGCCCCAGTACGCGTGGCCGTAGCTCTTCAGCCTGTCCGGCGTACGGACGTCGATCAGCTGCGTGCCGCCGCCGTAGTAGCCGATCGCCACCACGCCGGAGGGGTGGTAGTCGAACCAGTGCGCCGAGCAGAACGCACCCGCCGGGGACGGGAAGTTGCCGAGGTCGGACAGCTCCACCTTGTCCATGGGCACGATCGCGCTCGGAGCGCCGCTCAGGGTCTTGACGTGCCAGGTCTGGAACGAGCCCGCCGTGCTGCAGTTGACGTCCTCGTAGTCCTCCTCGGTGATGAGCAGGATGTTGCCGTTGGCGAACGACGGCGCGGTATTGGGTCGGAACGCCTTAGCGTTCGGCCGGAACGAGTTGTGGTGGATGAAGTCGTTGTAGCCGTTCGGCGAACCGTCCGCCTTCTCACCGCGTCCGGCGCGCCCGGTCGTGGTGACCAGCTCCGGGCTCCGGGGGCGACTCACGTCGAAGATCGAGGACCCCTCGAAGCCGGTGTGGGTCCCGTAGCCGGCGTTGTCGAAGTTCCACTTGTGCGCAGCGGTCGGGGAGGAGAACGGCTGGACCCCGGCCTCGTTCGCGTTGCTGTCAACCTCGCGCGGCTTGTTCAGGTCGGTCAGGTTGAAGATCGAGAACTTCTGGGCTCGGCTGCTGCCCGCCGAGTACGCGGTGGTGCAGTCGGTCTCGCGGATGCACGCCACCGTGTGGGTGCTGGTGGTCGCAGGCGTCCTGGACTGGATCCGCGGCTCGGACGGCTTGGTGACGTCCACGACGATCAGCTCCTGGCCGTCGCCCTGGTTGGTGTGGTCCGGATCGTTGGGCGAGGCCTGGTAGATGTCCACACCGATCAGCGCGAACCGCTTGGTGCCGTTGGCGGTTTTCCGCTCGCCGCAGTTCATCGCCTCGTTCTCGAAGACCGCGTTGGGCAGCGTGCTGACCAGGCGAGGGTTGAGCGGGTTGCTGACGTTGAACACCTTGACCGAGTCGAGCCCGGAGGTGATGAACAGCGGTTTGGTCTTCATGAAGCATCCCGAGATGCCCACCTGACCAGGGACGTTGCGCACGTGCTCCACGTTCCCGCTCATCAGGCCGGGGACGTTCGAGCCGGCGGCGTACTCGGCCTGCATCTGTTCGATGTGCTGCCGGTCGCCGTGTGCGGATGCGGGTGCTGCGGTGCTGAGACTCACTGCTGCGGTGGCAGCGAAGACGCCCGCCATGGTTGCGGCGGCACGCAGACGAGACTTGTACATGTGGGATCCTCCACCAGAGATGGCGTCCGGATGTGGACGTCCTGGCTCAACGAGATACCCAGCACAGGGTCACGCCAACCCTGCGAAATTCCTCAGACCGGCTGCATGTCCTTCTCGAAGGTGAGCAGCGAAGCCTCGTGCACCGCCGCGCCAAGCGAGTCGTTTTCCGCTTTCAGCCGCAGAACCTGCGCCTCCAGGTCGCGCACCCGTTGGCGCAGCCGCCGGTTCTCCTCGGTGACCCGGGCCATCGCCCTCGGGTCGCTGGTGCCCAGGTAACCGACGAGCGCCTTCGCCATATGTCTGCCTCCGAACCCGACTGGGATCTGTTCGCGCGGTAACGGCTGGGACATCCCCGGGGTCATCATGCCGCCGGTGTGCGAGCCCGGCTTGGGAGCGCCGCGAGAAGTGGGATGTTCCCTGCTCAAGGCTCCCACCCAGTCGGCTCATGGTCAATCCTCGGCGGTCGCTGAGAACCCTGGGCACCGGATCGGCGGCCACTCACTCAGGAGGTGCGGCGCCGCGGACGGGGCTGACAGGTCGGACAGTAGAACGAGGACCGGTTCATGAACGGGACCCGCACGATCGCGGTACCGCACCGCCGACACGGCTCACCCTCGCGGCCGTAGACCTCCAGCGAGCGCTCGAAGTAGCCGCTCTCACCGTTGACGTTGACGTACAGCGCGTCGAACGAGGTGCCGCCTTGAGCCAGCGACGCGGCCAGCACCGTGCGCACGGCAGCCAGTACCTCGACCGCCTGCGACCGTCTCAGGCGGTGGCTGGGTCGCTCGCCGTGCAGCATCGCCAGCCAGAGCGCCTCGTCGGCGTAGATGTTGCCGATGCCCGAGACCAGGCGCTGGTCGAGCAGAAGTCGCTTGAGCGCCGACGTGCGCTGGCGGAGCCGGGCGACGAAGAGCGCGTCGTCGAACTCCGGGTCGATCGGGTCGCGCGCGATGTGCGCGATCTCGGGTGGCAGCTCCGCGCCGGCCGGGGAGATGGACAGCCCACCGAACATCCGCTGGTCGGCGAACCTCAGCTCGAGCGGCGAGGGCTCGCACCGGCTCGGCGCGACCTGCCCGTCGCCGAGCGTGAGGCGGACCCGGAGATGGCGCTGGTCGGGCAGGTCCGCCGGCGCGACCAGCAGCTGCCCGCTCATCCCGAGATGAGCCAAGATCGCGTCCCCGTCGTCGAGCGGCAGCCACAGGTACTTCCCGCGGCGCCGCGCGTCGCAGATCCGGCGACCGGTCAGCCGGGCCGCGAAGTCCTCAGCGCCTGCGGCATGGCGACGTACCGGCCGGGGGTGCAGTACGTCGACAGCGGTGATCGTGCGGCCGACGACGTGCTCGGCGAGGCCGGCGCGGACGGTCTCGACCTCGGGGAGCTCGGGCACGCTCAGGCTTCGGAGGTCGACAGCGACGGCGTGTGCACGCCGTGCTCGCTGGCGAGGGCCCGGTAGGCAGCCTCCGCGGCCTCCTGCTCGGCCTCCTTCTTGGACCGACCGGTGCCGTGGCCGTAACGGTTGCCGCCTACCTCCACCTGAGCGGTGAAGGTCTTCTCGTGGTCGGGGCCTTCGTCCTCGATCACGTACTCGGGGACGCCGAGGGAGTGGGCGGCCGAGAGCTCTTGCAGGCTGGTCTTCCAGTCCAGTCCGGCACCCAGACCGGCCGCGGTCTCCATCAACGGGTCGAAGAGCAGGTGCACCAGCCGGCTCGCGACGTCGAAACCGCCGCTGAGGTACACCGCACCGATGACGGCCTCGACGGTGTCGGAGAGGATCGAGGCCTTCGCGCGACCCCCGGTGGTCTCCTCGCCGCGGCCCAGCTTCACGTACTGGCCGAGCCCGATCGTGTTCGCCACCTCGGCGAGCGCTCGTGCGTTCACCACAGCCGCTCGCAGCTTCGCCAGCCTTCCCTCGGAGAGGTCTGGATGGGCACGGTAGAGGGTGTCGGTCACCACGACGCCGAGCACCGAGTCCCCGAGGAACTCCAGGCGCTCGTTGGTGGGCAGCCCGCCGTGCTCGTAGGCGTACGAGCGATGCGTCAGGGCGCGTTCGAGCAGCTCGGCAGCCAGCTCAGGCTCCCCGAGCGCTGCTCGCAAGTCGTCGTAGGACGGCTCGCCCACGGCCCCTGCCGTCAGAGGACCTGGCGACGCGCTGCGCGGGCGCCGTACTGGCCGCACTCGGGGCACGCGCGGTGCGGCAGGTGCTTCGCGCCGCAGGCGGGGTTGGCACAGGTCACCAGCGAGGGCGCAACGGCCTTCCACTGCGAACGGCGGTGACGCGTGTTGCTGCGCGACATCTTCCGCTTGGGAACAGCCACTTCACTCACTCCTCTGTCGGGCCGGTGGTCCGGCAGTCGGTTCATCCACCAGCCCGCTCAGCGCCGCCCACCTCGGGTCGGTCGCAGCCTCGTGCTCGTGGTCGGGTTCGTCGGCAAGCCTGGCACCACACTCGGCACACAGGCCCGGGCAGTCTTCTCGACACAGCGGCCGGAACGGCAGCGTCAGCACCACCGAGTCCCGCAGCAACGGTTCCAGGTCGAGCAGGTCGCCGTCCAACCGACCGGCCTCGTCGCCTTCGTCGCCCGCCTCGTCCGAGGCGGCACCCCGCTCCTCGTAGACGAAGAGCTCCTGGAAGTCCGCGACGGTCTCGTCGTGGATCTCCTCCAGGCACCGGGCACACTCCCCGCTGAGCGCCGCCTTGGCGGTACCCGTCACGAGGACCCCCTCCATCACCGCCTCGAGCCTCACGTCGAACTCGACCGGTGATCCTTCGGGGACACGAAGAACTTCGATGCCGAGGTCTTCGGGCGCCGGCGCGGTGAACGAGACGGTGCGCTGCGACCCCGGGCGGCGGCCGAGCTCGCGGGTGTCGAGCACGAGCGGCGCTCTCGGATCGAGAGGCACTTCTCACTTCACTTTCGTCGGCGCTTTACAGACCTTGGTCCGCCGCACTCCGCCCGTACCTTGCCCGGGCCTCGGTCGACGAACCGAGGCTCAGACTACCGGCACGAGCGCATCCGGGCCAAAATCAGCCGGTTTCGCCCGGGCGACCCGCGCCGCCCCGCCCGCTCAGCCGCTCGGTGAGCCGCTTGAGCACCAGCGGCGGCACCAGCCGGGACACGTCGCCCCCGAAGGTGGCGACCTCCTTGACGAGGCTCGACGCCAGGAAGGAGTACTCCGGGCTGGTCGGGACGAACACCGTCTCGACCGCGGCCAGACTGGAGTTCATCTGGGCCATCTGCAGCTCGTAGTCGAAGTCGCTGACCGCTCGGAGTCCCTTCACGATGGCTCTCGCGCCCCGGTCCCGGCAGAAGTCGGTCAGCAGGCCGTCGAAGGAGTCGATGCGCACGTTGTCGTAACCGTCGCAGACCTCGGCGAGCATCGAGAGCCGCTCGTCGGCGGTGAACAGCCGTGCCTTGGACTGGTTCACCCCGACCGCGACGATCACCTCGTCGAACAGGGTCGAAGCGCGGGAGATGATGTCGATGTGACCGTTGGTCACCGGGTCGAAGGAACCGGGACACACGACTCTGCGCACTGCACGCTCCTCATCGGCTCGTGGCGTGACCGTACCAAAGCGTCGTCTCGCCGTACCTCCTGGAACGGTCCGCCTCGAACCGATCCGGCCAGGCGGGCGCCGGGTTCCGGGTCGCACGCTCGATGACCACCACCGCCTGCTCGGCCAGCCAACCGCCCTCACCGAGCGCGGTCAGTGCGGCGGTCACCTCCGTCCCGGTCGTGGAGTAGGGCGGGTCCAAGAAGGCGACGTCGTACGGCGCTCGCGGCTGATGACGCAGGGCCTGGGTGACCGTGGAGCTCACCACGTCGGCGTTGAGACCCGCCAGGCGCGCGTTGTCGCCGATCACCGCGGCCGCGCGACGGTCGCTCTCGACGAAGGTGGCAGCGTCGGCACCGCGGGACAGTGCCTCGAGGCCGACCGCCCCGGACCCGGCGTACAGGTCGAGGAACCGGAGCCCGGCGAGGGATCCGAGGACCGACTCGAGCGAGGAGAACAACGCCTCGCGCACCCGGTCGGCCGTCGGCCGGGTCCCGGTGCCGCCGGGCGTCTTGAGGCGGCGGCCGCCTGCGGCGCCGCCGATGATCCGCGTCATGGCGGGCCGCCGCCACTCATGCCTTCTCCAGATAGTCGGCTTGCTCGGACTCCACGAGGCGGCGCACGACGGCGGCGAGGTCGCCTTCGGCGCTCAGGTCGGGGTCTGCGGTCACCAGCTCGGTCGCCGACTCGCGAGCAGCCTGGATCACCTCCTCGTGCCGCAGCACCGACAGCAGCCGCAGTCCCGACCGGGACCCCGACTGGGCGGCGCCGAGCACGTCGCCCTCTCGGCGCTGCTCGAGGTCCACACGAGAGAGCTCGAAGCCGTCGCGAGTGGCGGCGACCGCCTCCAGCCTCGACCGCGCCGGAGTGTCCGGTGCCGACCGGGTCACCAGCAGGCACAGCCCGGGCACCGCGCCTCGACCGATCCGGCCGCGCAGCTGGTGCAGCTGGGAGACGCCGAACCGGTCGGCGTCGAGGACCACCATCACGCTTGCGTCGGCGACGTCGACCCCGACCTCGATCACCGTCGTCGCCACGAGCACATCCACCTCACCGACGGCGAACGCCCGCATCACCGCCTCTTTGCGGTCCGAGCCGAGCTGGCCGTGCAGCACCTCGACGCGAAGCCCCTGCAACGTCTGCTCGCTCAGCAGCGGCGCCACGTCCTCCACCGCAGCGGCGTCGGAGCCGGCCAGCTCCCCCTGGCTGGAGGCGTCGGCGGAGGCGCCGCTGATCCGCGGGCAGACGACGTAGGCCTGCCGACCCTGGTCGACCTCCTCGCGTACGCGCTTCCAGGCCCGATCCAGCCAGTCCGGTCGCTCGAGCATCGGCACCACGCTGGTCTGCACGTCCCCTCGCCCGGCGGGCAGCTCGCGCAGGGTCGAGGTCTCGAGGTCTCCGAAGACGGTCATGGCGACGGTGCGAGGAATGGGTGTCGCGGTCATCACCAGCGTGTGCGGTGGGGTGCCGCCCTTGGCACTGAGCGCGGCGCGCTGCTCGACGCCGAACCGGTGCTGCTCGTCGACCACGACGAGGCCGAGATCTGCGAACTGGACACCCTCCTCGAGCAGCGCGTGGGTGCCGATGACGATGCCGGCCGCCCCGGACGCGGCGTCCAGCAGGGCCGCCTTCCGCGCAGCGGCGCCGAGCGACCCGGTGAGCAGGGCGACCTGGGTGCCGTCCTCGGCGCCACCGAGCATGCCGCCGGAGGCCAGGCTGCCGAGCATGGTGGTGATCGAGCGGTGGTGCTGTTGAGCCAGGACCTCGGTCGGTGCCAGCAGCGCCGCCTGGCCGCCGGAGTCCACGATGCGCAACATGGCGCGAATCGCGACGACAGTCTTGCCCGAACCGACTTCCCCCTGCAGCAGCCGGTGCATCGGGTGTCGTGCCGCCAGGTCGTCGAGGATCTCCGCACCGACGGCGCGTTGACCGGCGGTGAGCTCGAAGCCGAGGCTCTCGTCGAAGCGGTCAAGCAGGCCACCGGCCCGGCCAGGGCGGGGCACCGTGTCCAGCCCACTGAGCGCGGCCCGCCGCTGGGCCAGCACGGTCTGGGTGACGAATGCCTCCTCGAAGCGGAGCCGCTTCTCGGCGGTCCCCTTCTCCTGCCACGAGCCTGGTCGGTGGATCCACTCCAGTGCCTGCCGGGCGCTGACCAGCCCCTGCTCGAGCCGGACCCGCCCGGGCACCGGCTCTGGCACCTCCTCGACCAGGTCGAGGGCGAGCGCGATGGCGTCCTGGATCTGCCAGGTCTGCACCGCCGCGGTCGCCGGGTAGATGGTGAGCAGTGCAGGCAGGCTCTCCCATGCCGCGTAGGCCTGGTCGAGCCCGCTCTCCGCCAGCTCGCTGGAGAACACCTTCGTCTGGGGGTTGGTCAGCTGCCAGCGGTCCCGAAACCGTCCCGCCTTGCCGGAGAACAGGCCGTGGGCCCCTTCCACGATGCTGCGCTTGCGCCAGTCTGCGATGTGCTTGCGCTTGTCGAAGAAGGTCAAGGTGAGCTGGTCCGCCTCGGTGGCCACCACGACCTCGAGCCGGTAGGCCATCCCCCCGCGCCGGCGGTCGGGATAGCTGAACTGCTGGGCCGAGACGACCTGGGCGATGACGGTCACGTGCTCGCCGATCTCGAGCTCACCGACCTCGCTGAGCTCCCCCTTCGGCACGTACCTGCGCGGATAGTGCCGCAGCAGCTCGCCAACCGTGCGCAGGCCGAATGCCTTCTCGATCTTCGGGGCGCTCTTGCCGGCCACGGTGGCGAGCTTGGAGTCCCAGGTGATCGTGGGCATGGGTCAACGCTTCCTACTCGACCCCGACGAGCAACGGGTACCTCGCCTGACCGCCCTCGAGGACGACCACGTCGACGGTTGGGTGCGCGCGGCGGACGTAGGCAGCGCACCGCTCGGCGAGGTCTGCCGAGTCCTCGCCGGAGACGATCGTGACGAGCTCACCACCACCCCCCAGCAGCCGGTCCAACAGGCCGACGGAGACAGTGAACAGGTCGCTGCCGACAAGCACGAAGTCGCCCTCGATCGCGCCCAGGATGTCACCGGGCCGGCAGGGTCCTCCCGTGGTCATCGCTGTCGTGACGGCCACGGTCACCGCGCCGGACCGCGCGTGACGTGCCGCGGCAGTCATCTGGAGCACGTCCTGCTCGAAGGCTCTGCCTGGCTCGTGCACGGCGAGGGCCGCGAGGCCTTGCACCTGTGCAGACGTGGCGATCACCGCGACCTTCACGTCGTCGCCTTCCCGGCTGGCGCGTGCAGCGGCCTCGGCGACGGCGATCGAGTCGCGGTCGTTCGGCAAGATGACCACCTCGGCCGCTCGGGTCCGAGTGACCGCGTCGAGGACCTGCCCTGTCGACGGCTTCCGCCCGGGACCGACCGGGACCACGGTGGCCCCTGCTTCGGCGAACAGGTTCGTCAGGCCCTCCCCCGCGGCCAGGACCACCACCTGACGGCCGGCGCGCTCCTCGGGGTGTCGGTGCTCGCGGGACCGCTCGAGCTGTTCGGCGAAGTGGATGACCCGGATGCGGTGCGGCGTGCCGGCGTCGATACCGGCCTCGACGGCAGCCCCGACGTCGTCCACGTGCACGTGGACGTTCCACAAGCCGTCTCCCCCGACCACGACCAGCGAGTCGCCGAGAGCGGCCAGCCGACTACGCAGCGGGGCAATCTGCTCGTCGGCGGCGTTGAGCAGGTACATCACCTCGTACGCCGGTCCACCGGGTGAGAGGTCTCCCGAGGGAAGGGGCACCGGGATCGTCCGGGCTCCGAACGGCGCAGCGTCACCCACCGGTCGCCTCCCGGTCGCCGCCGTCTCGGCGGCGTCGAGGATCACGCAGAGTCCCCGGCCACCGGCGTCGACGACACCGGCTTCCTTGAGGACCTGCAGCTGTTCCGGCGTCCTGGCGAGGGCCTCCCGCGCTGCGGTGGCCGCAGCCCGGATCACGTGTCCCACGCGCCTTGTCTCGTCCTTCGCCGCCTCCACAGCAGCCGAGCTGGCGGCACTGGCGACCGAGAGGATCGTGCCCTCGACGGGTGCACCGACCGCGGTGTAGCCGGCTTCGGTGGCCTGGGCCAGCGCCTCGGCGAAGACGACGCTCGCGCGGTCGCCGGGGCCGGCCTCGGCGAGGCGCTTCGTCGCGGCCCCGACCAGCTGGGACAAGATCACCCCCGAGTTCCCCCGAGCGCCCAGCAACGAGCCGCGGGCGAACGACGCCAGCGCCGACCTCAGCCGCTGCTCCGGCCCCTCCTGACTGTCCTCGACAGCGTCCAGCATCGCGTCGCGGGCAGCCTCGAAGGTGAGGTAGAGATTGGTGCCGGTGTCGCCGTCCGGCACCGGGTAGACGTTCAGCGCGTCGATCTCCTCGCGCGCGGCTCCGAGGCCGTCGAGGGCGACCTCGGCGAACCGAAGCATCGCCGCCACGTCGAGGGTCGCGACGGCGTCGGTCATCGGCGCAGTCCCTTCGTGTGGTCTGGTCGGCTGGTCGGGAGGGCCAGGCTAGTGGCTCGGTGCCGAGGTCGGGATTCGCGGACGGCGCGCACCATCCGATACTCTTGTGCGGTCGCCCGCCTCGAGCTGGGCGCCTCTCACGAGAACCAGAACCTATCTTTCCAGGAGCTCACGGTGGCTGCCGTCTGTGACATCTGTGCCAAGAGGCCGGGCTTCGGTCACAACCGGCCGTGGTCGCGCAAGATCACCAAGCGTCGGTTCGACCCCAACATCCAGCGGGTGCGGGCGACGGTGAATGGTTCTCCGCGCCGGCTGAACGTGTGCACCGGTTGCCTGAAGGCCGGCAAGGTCAACCGCTGAGCCAGCCTCGCTAGGCAGCTGCTCGGAAGCTGTGTCAGCGGAAGTGCTCGTGGCCCGCCGGCCCATCGTAGGTGGACCCGGCGACCGTGACCCGGCCACTGGTCTGTGCCTCGCGCCGGCCCTCGTCCTGGCGAGCCGACTCTTCGGGTAGCGCGGCGTGCACCTGGCCGATCCGGCGCCACCGCTGCGGAAGCCGGGCACTCTCCGGGAACGTCGCCACCAGCGCGTAGTCGTCGCCTCCGGTGAGGATGAAGCTCATCGGGTCCGCACCCAGGGCCGAGCCAACCGCCTCCAGGGGCTCCTCGACCTCGAAGCTCGCCGGGTCGATGTCGATCCACACCTGGCTGTCCTCCGCCACGTGCCCCACATCGGCGAGCAGGCCGTCTGAGAGGTCGATCATCGCGGTGGCCCCGAGGCTCGCGGCCTCGGCGCCCGCGTCGTACGGCGGTGCAGGTCTACGCAGTGCCTCCACCAGCACACGCGGCGAGCGGAACCCGCGGGTGAGCACCGCGAGGCCGGCAGCCGCCCACCCCTGGCGGCCGCAGATGGCGACGACGTCACCCGGGGATGCACCGGAGCGGCGCACCGGCTCCCGCTGGCACGAGCCGAGGACCGTGATCGCCAGCATGATCTCCTCGGCGCGGGTGATGTCCCCGCCGACGACCGACGCCCCTACGACTGCGGCCTCTGCGGCGATCCCCTCGGCGAGCTCGAGCGCCCAGGACACCGGCAGGTCCGGTGGCGCGGCCAGGCCCACGGTCAATGCCGACGCGCGCCCACCCATCGCGTTGATGTCCGAGAGGTTCTGCGCAGCCGCCTTGTGGCCGATGTCGGTGGCCGATGCCCAGTCCCGGCGAAAGTGCCGGGTGTCCACGAGCAGGTCGGTGGAGACCAGCACCCGACCGTCGGGTACGCCGACCACCGCGGCGTCGTCCCCGGGCCCGAGCAGGACGTGCTCGCCCTGCGGGAAGCGGGACCGCAGCGCCGAGATCAGGCCGAACTCGCCGATGTCGGCCAGCGTCGCGTCCGCGGCAGGGGTCATGGGGTCATCTAATCGGATGCTGCTCCGGCCCGCGGCACCACCAGATCACGGTGTGGACCGGGGTGCTCGGCAAGGGCTCAGGCACGATACGTTGAGCCTCGGCGACGCCGGCGGCGAGCAGTCGGCTGGCCCAACGAGAGGGCGGGTGTGCAGCATGGTTGTTCAGGCCTACATCTTGATCCAGACCGACGTCGGCAAGGCCGCGGAGGTCGCCGAGGAGATCGCCGACGTCAAGGGCGTCACCTTGGCCGAGGACGTCACCGGGCCCTACGACGTGATCGTGCGAGCCGAGGCCCGCAACGTCGACGAGCTCGGCAAGCTGGTGGTTGCCAGGGTGCAGAACGTCGCCGGGATCACCAGGACCCTGACCTGCCCGGTCGTCCACATCTGAGCGGAGCCACCGCGTCCCCAGGCACCCGCCGACGCTCGTGGTCGACCGTGGGTCTCCTCTTCTTTGTCATGCCGCTGTCCTCGTGCGGGGCGGGCGCCGTCGAGATCGACGCTCCCTCGCTCGAGGGCTCGGCTGCCGCCGCGTGCGACCGGCTGGTCGACGCGCTGCCGGAGTCGGTGTCCGACCAGCCGCGCCGGCAGGTCGAGCCGGTCCGGGTGCCGGGAGCCGCGTGGGGCGACCCCGCGATCGTGCTCACCTGTGGCGTCCCCGAACCCGAGGGCTTCGACCGGTTCGCCCTCTGTCAGGAGACGAACGGCGTGGGATGGTTCGTGCCGGAGGCGCAGATAGTGGACCAGTCGGCCGATGTGGTGATGACGACGATCGGCTTCGAGCAGAACGTCGAGGTGACGGTGCCGGCGCAGTACCGACCGCCAGCCGCAGCGATGGTCGACCTGGCCGGTCCGATCAAGCGATCGCTGAGCGAGCCTGACCCGTGTGTCTAGCTGCCTGCCGCAAGCGTGCCCGGCGAGGTCAGCGCAGGCCGGTGTCGCGTCGCAGGGCGAGCTGGATGAGCCGGTCCACGAGCTCGGGGTAGGAAACCCCTGACTCCGCCCACATCCGGGGAAACATCGACGACGGCGTGAAGCCGGGCATCGTGTTGATCTCGTTGATCACCACCCGCTGCTCGGGCAGGACGAAGAAGTCCACCCGTGCCAGCCCCTCGCAGGACAAGGCAGCAAACGCCTTCACCGACAGCTCACGGACCTGGGCGGTCACCTGCTCGGGGAGCTCTGCGGGGACCCGCAGGTCCGTGTGCTCCTCCGGAAGGTACTTGGCTGCGAAGTCATAGAACTCGTGGCTGCTGTCGACCTTGATCTCGGCGACCACGCTGGCCTCCGGAGCGCCGTCCAGGGCCTGCAGCACGCCGCACTCGACCTCACGGGCTCCCTCGGCGGCGACCTCGACGATCACCTTCGGGTCGTGTCGCCGGGCCTCGTCGACGGCCGCTTCCAGGCCCGAGGGGCCGTGCACCTTGCTGATGCCGATGCTGGAACCGCCACGGCAAGGCTTGACGAAGACCGGGTACCGCAACGAGCCCACCGACTCCACGCACGCGGCGCGGTCGACCTCCCAGGCACGCGGCGAGATCACCGCATACGGAAGCACCGGGAGACCGGCCGCCTGGAACACGATCTTCATGAAGTGCTTGTCCATGCCGATGGCCGAGGACAGCACCCCGGCCCCCACGTAACGCACGTCTGCCATCTCAAGCAGCCCTTGGATCGTCCCGTCCTCACCCCACGGGCCGTGCAGGAGCGGGAAGACCGCGTCCACCTCACCCAGCGTCCGCGGCACCGACGCAGCCTCATGCACCACGAGCTCGCTGCTGCCGGCGTCGGTCGCCAGTGCCACGGTTGCCCTGGTCGGATCGACCTCGGGCAGCTTGTCAGCGGAGTCGATCGCCAGCCGCGCCGGGTCGTTGGACTCCAGCACCCACCGCCCGTCGCCGGTCACGCCGATCGGAACGACGTCGTAGCGCTCGGGGTCCATCGCCGCCAGCACACTGCCGGCGGTCACGCACGAGATCGCGTGCTCGTTGGAACGTCCACCGAAGACCACGGCGATCCGCGGCTTCCGAGGGCTCTCCGGCGGAGCTGGCTGGTCCATGGTGCGGCCGACCCTACCCGCCCGGATGCGGCCGACAGGGCAGCGCCGCCTAGGGTGGAGGACATGTCTTCGGCGCCTGGTGGCTCCCCCGACGAGACGTCTGGACCTGCTTCCCCGCCCGCAGCCGCTCTCCGGCCGGCGACGGTCACGGTCAAGTCCGGACGTCCGCCGCACGATCCCGACAGCCCGCTGAACACCCCGGTCACCATGGCCTCGACGTACGTCGCCGGCGGGGACGTGGAGTACGGCCGCTACGGGAACCCGACCTGGGCAGCCTTCGAAGCAGCCCTGGGTGATCTTGAGGGCGGCCGTGCGCTCGCCTTCTCCTCAGGTCTCGCGGCCGTGTCGACCGTGCTCGACCTGGTTGGGCACGGTTGCAAGGTCGTCGCACCGCGCCACGCCTACAACGGTTCCGTGCTCCAGCTGGCCGATCTGGAGGCGCGCGGCCGGATCACCGCAGAGCTGGTCGACGTCGCGGACACGGCGGCGGTCACCAAGGCCTGCGCGGGTGCCTCCCTGGTGTGGATCGAGTCGCCCACCAACCCTGCGCTCGAGGTCGCCGATATCCCGGAGATCGTGGCGGCGGCGCACGAAGCAGGGGCTCACGTCGTGGTCGACAACACCTTCGCCACCCCGCTCCTGCAACAACCGCTCGGGATGGACGTGGACATCGTGGTGCACTCGGCGACGAAGTTCATCGCCGGGCACAGCGATGTGCTCCTCGGCGCCATCGTCACCGGGGACTCCGAGCTGCACGACGTGCTGAAGAAGCGCCGCGACATGATCGGGGCGGTTCCCGGGACGTTCGAGACCTGGCTCGCGCTACGCGGCCTACGGACCCTGCACGTGCGGATGGACCGTGCGCAGGCGAACGCACAGGAGCTCGTGCGGCGCCTCTCCGCGCATCCGGCCGTCGCCGAGGTCCGCTATCCCGGTTTCGGGGCGGTCATCTCGGTCGTGCTCGACCAGGGGGCGCTTGCCGCAGACTTGCTGACCCACAAGACGACACTGTGGGTGCACGCCACCAGCCTCGGTGGCGTGGAGTCGACGTTCGAGCGGCGCCGCCGCTGGAAGAGCGAGCCCGCCACCATCCCCGACGGCCTGGTCCGGATGTCGGTGGGCATCGAGGACGTCGACGACCTGTGGGACGACCTTGCCGTGGCCCTGGACCAGCTCGCGCCCCAACGTCCGGTCTGAGCTCGAGTCAGTCCCGCTCGTCCTTGGTGTCGCGCGAGATCAGTCGGGTGAGCATGTCCGCTGCGGTCAGCTCGCCCTCGATCACCGCGTGCACGTTCTCGACGATCGGTGCGTAGACGTCGGCCCGACGGGCCAGCTCCAGGAGCGAGGCGCACGACTTCACGCCCTCCGCGACCTGACGGGTCGAGGCGGTGATCTCCTCGGCGGTCATCCCCTGACCGAGCTTCTCGCCGAAGGTTCGGTTGCGAGACAGCGGCGAGGAGCAGCTGGCGACCAGGTCACCGAGCCCGGCCAGGCCCGACAGGGTCATCGGGTCGGCGCCGCACCGGTTGGCGAGCCGCGCGATCTCGGCCAGCCCTCGGGTGATCACCGAGGCCGTGGTGTTGTCACCGAAACCGAGCCCGATCGCCATCCCGACGCTCAGGGCGATCACGTTCTTGTACGCACCGCCCAGCTCGCAGCCCACCACGTCCGTGCTCGAGTAGGGACGGAACACGGGCGAGTGGCAGAGGTCGCGTAGCCGCTTGGAGACCTGCTCGTCCGCGCAGGCGACCACGCTTGCCGCCGGCTCCCGGCGAGCGATCTCCCTGGCGAGGTTGGGGCCGGTGACCACGCCGATCCGGTCCGGGCCGGCGCCGGTCACCTCGGCGATCACCTCGCTCATCCGCTTCAAGCTGCCCAGCTCCACGCCCTTGATCAACGAGACCAGCACGGCGTCGCTGGGGATGTGGTCTGCCCACTCGACCAGGTTGGGACGCAGTGTCTGTGACGGCACCGCGAGCACCACCAGCTTGGCGCCGGCCGCTGCCTGCTCCGGCTCACGAGTCGCGGAGACGACCTCGGGAAGCTGGACACCCGGCAGGTAGTCGGCGTTCTCGCGGCGCTCGTTGACCGCATCGCAGACCTCCTCGCGCCGGGCCCACAGCGTGACGTCGTTTCCGGCATCTGCGAGGACCACCGAGAAGGCGGTGCCCCACGACCCTGCCCCGAAGACGGCGACCTTGGTCATGGCCCCTGCTCCTGGCCAGGGTCGCCGATCTGGCGGACCCCCGCCGAGCGAGGGTCGAAGCGCGTCGGTGGTGGTTGCCCTTCCCTGATCCCGCCCAGCAGGGACGTCAGCGCATCCATGATCCGGTCGGTCGCCTGCCACAGGGTCGCCGATGTGACGCGCTCCCCGCGTACGTCGTCGAGCTGCACGGCGTCCCCGGCCGTCACCGTCACCGTCTTGCGCGGAAGCAGCTTCGGCGTCCTGGCGTAGGGCGGGAGGATGTCCTGCACCCCCCACTGGGCCACCGGGATCACCGGCACGTCCGCGGCGAGCGCGATCCTGGCCGCACCGGTCTTGCCGGTCATCGGCCACAGTCCTGGGTCCCGACTGATCGTCCCTTCCGGATACACCACGACGCACTCACCAGCCTGGACCGCACTCACCGCCGCACCGAAGGCCCGCGACGCGTCGGTGCTCAGCCGGTACACCGGAATCTGCCCGGCCTTGCGCGCGATCGTCCCGCCTATGGGCACCTCGAAGACCTCGGCCTTGGCAAGGAAGCGGGGGAACCGGCCGTGGTCGTACAGGAAGTGCGCGAGCGTGAACGGGTCGAGGTGCGAGATGTGGTTGGCGACCACGATGCAGCCACCGTCGGCAGGAAGCTTGTGCCCGTCGATCCAGCGTCTCTTGGTGAAGGCGAGCGACGGAGGTTTGACGATCGCGACACATGCCGCGAACGCCCATCCGCGTCTCTGCGTCGTGCTGCGCGGCCCGGCCACCGACGTCGTTCCTCCTCCAACCACCCAGATGTCCGTCCGACCCTACTGCCCGCCCGGCACTCCCTTGCCGCAGGCGGGATGCGAACGTCCTGGCAGGATCGGTGTCCATGGCGCCTTCGACCCCCTCCCGGCGGCAGCAGCCCCGGTTCGTGGTCCTGCTGCCGGTCAAGCCGGCAGCGGTCGCCAAGTCGCGCTTGCTGGGTCTCGGAGACTCGGCCCGTCGCCGGCTCGTCGGTGCGTTCGCCGCAGACACCGCTGCGGCAGCACTCGAGACGGACCAGGTCGCCGCGGTCCTGGCGGTCAGCAGCGACGTCGAGCTCGCCGGCCAGCTGGCCCGGCTGGGCGCACAGGTGGTCTCGGACTCGGGCAGCGTGGACCTGAACGGCGCGCTGCGGCTGGCCTCCGAGGAGGCTCGGCGACGCTGGCCCGGCATGGCGGTGGCAGCCCTGTGCGCGGACCTGCCTGCGCTGCGAAGCGCCGAGCTCGGCGCCGCGCTCGCCGCAGCCAGCGCGGAGCAGGTGTCGTTCGTCGCGGACGCGGATGAGGTGGGTACGACGATGCTGGCCGCTGCGACCAGCGAGCTGTTCACGCCACGCTTCGGACCCCAGTCGCGCAAGGCGCATGTCGACTCAGGCGCTCTCGAGCTCCGTCACCTCGCGGCCCCCGGCCTGCGCCGAGACGTCGACACACCCGAGGATCTGCAAGCGGCGACTCGACTGGGCCTCGGCCCTCGGACCGCGGAGGTCACCGCCGACCTTAGGCTGTGAGGGTGCAGGGGACCGTCTCGTCGTTCGACCACGACTCCACCAGCGGCACGGTGCTGCTCGACGACGGCCTCGAGGTGCCCTTCGATGCGGATGCGCTGACCGGCACCGGGCTCCGCTTCCTGCGCCCCGGCCAGCGAGTCCGGCTGAGTGTGACCGGCGATGACTCCGCCCTGCGGATCGAGAAGCTGCAGATCCTGACCCTGTCCTGACGATTCTCTCCAGAGCAGACAGCGGTGGGCCGACCCGTTCGGTCGACCCACCGATGCTCTGCGCGAGGCCAGGTGCGGCGTCAGGACTTCTTGGCGGCGCTCCGCTTCGAGGTCGACTTCTTCGCCGTCGACTTCTTGGCGGGACTCTTCTTCGCCGTCGACTTCTTCGCCGTCGACTTCTTGGCGGGACTCGTCCTCGCCGTCGACTTCTTCGCCGTCGACTTCTTGGCCGGGCTCTTCTTCGCCGTCGACTTCTTCGCCGGGCTCTTCTTCGCCGTGGTCTTCCTCGCGGTGCTCGAGGAGCTCGACTTCTTGGCCGGTGTCGACTTGACCGCCGACCGGGCAGGAGCGCTGGCCGCCGAGACCGTGGCCTTGGGCAGCTTCTTGGCGCCGGACACCACCGCCTTCAGGTCAGCGCCCGCACTGAACCTGGGGATCGAGGTCTTCTTGGCCTTGATCCGCTCGCCGGTGCGAGGGTTGCGCACCCAGCGGGACTGGCGCACGCGCTTCTCGAACGAGCCGAAGCCTGTGATCGCGACCTTCTCGCCCTTGGCGACCTCACGAGTGATGGTGTCAAGCACCGACTCCAGGGCATGCGAAGCCGCCCTGCGGTTGCCGTCGAAGCGAGCCGCGAGGGTATCAACCAACTGACTCTTGTTCACTAGATTCCCTTCCGTGAACCTCGGGCCGAGCCGATGCTCGACTTTGCCCTTTGCACGCTAGGGAAAAGTCGCTCCGGCCACAATCACCACACGCGAGAAGCGAACGCGTGTTTCGGTCCGTTCGCGTTCGGCTACAGCACCGACGGCATCCATGCGGGTCGATTCGCCTCGAAGTCGGCGATCTCGGCTCCATGGGTCAGCGTGAGGCCGATGTCGTCGAGGCCCTCGAGCAGGCGCCACCTGGTGTAGTCGTCGATCTCGAACGGGGCCACGACCTCGGCGAAGCGGACCTCGCGTCGTTCGAGATCGACGGTCACGCCGAGAGCCGGGTCGGCCTCGCAGTCCGCCCACAGCCGCTCGATCACCTCCTGGTCCACCTGTGCTGCCAGCAGACCTGTCTTGCCGGCGTTGCTGCGGAAGATGTCGGCGAACCGGCTCGACAGCACCACCTTGAAGCCCGAGTCCTGCAAGGCCCAGACAGCGTGCTCACGTGAGGAGCCCGTGCCGAAGTCGGGGCCCGCCACCAGGATGCGGCAGCCGTCGTACTCGGGCCGGTTCAGCACGAAGTCAGGGTCCTTGCGCCACGCTGCGAACAGCCCGTCCTCGAACCCGCTCCTGGTGACCCGCTTGAGGTAGACGGCAGGAATGATCTGGTCGGTGTCGACACTGCTGCGCCGAAGCGGCAACGCTGTGCCGGTCAGGGACGTGAACCGGTCCATCGGCGGGCTCCTAGGCGGTGGCGGTGTCGGCGGTGGGCAGGTCGCTCGGAGATGCGAGTCGACCGGTCACCGCGGTGGCCGCGGCCACGAGTGGTGACACCAGATGGGTTCGCCCGCCACGGCCCTGACGACCCTCGAAGTTGCGGTTGGAGGTCGAGGCACTCCGCTCGCCGGGCTGCAGCTGGTCGGAGTTCATCCCCAGGCACATGGAGCAGCCGGCACCCCGCCACTCCCCACCGGCATCCTTGAACACTACGTCGAGGCCCTCGTCCTCTGCCTGCAGCCGCACCCGCGTCGACCCAGGTACCACGAGCAGCCGGGTGTGCGCCGCCACCTGTCGGCCCCTGACCACCGCCGCCGCGGCCCGCAGGTCCTCGATACGGCCGTTGGTGCAGGAACCTACGAAGACGGTGTCGATCGCGATCTCCCGCATGGGCGTTCCCGCCGCGAGCTGCATGTATTCCAGGGCCTTCTCGGCCGCGACCCGGTCACCCGTGTCAGGCAGCTCGGCCGGGTCCGGCACGCTCCCGGACAGCGGCACACCCTGGCCGGGGTGGGTTCCCCAGGTGACGAACGGAGTCACCTCGGCCGCTTCGAGCACGACCTCCTCGTCGAAGCGCGCGCCCTCGTCGGTGACCAGCCTCTGCCAGTGGGCGACCGCATTGTCCCACTCCGATCCGGTGGGGGCATGCATGCGGCCCCGGACGTAGTCGAACGTGGTCTGGTCGGGGGCGACCATGCCGGCCTTGGCTCCCCACTCGATGGACATGTTGCACAGGGTCATCCGGGCCTCCATCGAGAGGGACTCGACGGCGGCCCCGCGGTACTCCACGATGTACCCCTGCCCGCCGCCGGTGCCCATCCGTGCGATCAGGGCCAGCACCAGGTCCTTGGCCGTCACGCCGTCGGCAAGTGACCCGTTCACCGTCACCGCCATCGTCCGCGGCTTGGTCTGCGCGATGGTCTGCGTGGCCAGCACGTGCTCGACCTCGCTGGTCCCGATGCCGAACGCGATCGCACCGAAGGCGCCATGGGTCGAGGTGTGGGAGTCCCCGCACACGATCGTCATCCCTGGTTGGGTGAGCCCCAGCTGAGGGCCGACCACATGCACGATGCCCTGCTCGACGTCGCCGAGCGAGTGCAGGCGGACACCCATCTCGCGGGCGTTGCTGCGCAAGGTCTCCACCTGGGTCGCGGAGACCGGGTCCGCGATCGGTTGGTCGACGTCGACCGTGGGCACGTTGTGGTCCTCGGTGGCCAAGGTCAGGTCCGGCCGACGTACTCGCCTGCCCGCGAGCCGAAGGCCGTCGAACGCCTGGGGGGAGGTGACCTCGTGAATGAGGTGGAGGTCCACGAAGAGCAGGTCCGGCTCACCTGGAGCACTGCGGACGACGTGCTCGTCCCAGACCTTCTCGGCAAGGGTCCTGGCCACGGTTCGACTCCTGCTCACACTCGGGTCCGGGGATTTGTATCTTGCTATGCGAGACGGCACTATCAGAGTATGGACAACTCTAGCGGAGTCGGCGTGCTGGACAAAGCGGCTCTGGTCCTCGCCGCGTTGGAGGCGGGTCCTGCGACGCTGGCCGGACTGGTCGCCGGCACCGGGCTCGCACGCCCCACCGCTCACCGGCTCGCGGTGGCACTGGAGCACCATCGCCTCGTCGCCAGGGACGTCCAAGGCCGCTTCATGCTGGGCCCCAGGGTGACCGAGCTGGCCGCGGCGGCCGGAGAGGACCGGCTGCTAGCGGCAGCGGGTCCGGTTCTGGCACGCCTGCGCGACATCACCGGCGAGTCCGCACAGCTGTGGCGCCGTCAGGGCGAGCACCGGATATGCGTCGCGGCCGCCGAGCGGCCCTCGGGGCTGCGTGACACGATCCCGGTCGGGTCGCAGCTGACGATGCGTGCCGGCTCGGCAGCCCAGGTGCTGCTCGCGTGGGAGGACGCGGAACGCATGCATCGCGGACTGCAGAACGCGGCCTACTCCGCGACGGCGCTGTCCGGGATCCGGCGACGCGGCTGGGCGCAGTCGGTGGGTGAACGCGAGCAGGGCGTGGCGTCGGTCTCGGCGCCGGTGCGGTCTCCCTCGGGGAAGGTGGTGGCGGCAGTCTCTGTCTCCGGTCCCCTGGAGCGACTCTCGCGTCAGCCCGGGCGCATGCACGCGCCCGCCGTGCTGGCCGCTGCCGAGCGGCTCTCGGAGTCGCTGCGCCGCGCTGCCGCCGAGTAGCCCGCTGCGATCACGCGGTGAGCAGCCCGACACCGAGGCTGGTCAGCGACACGGCGAGAACCAGCGCCCCGGCGAACACGAGCACGATCAACCGGTTCGGCTTGTCGCGGCCGGCTCCCATCGAGGAGAAGAAGAACCCGCCGGGCATCAACAGCGCCGAGACCGCCACACCCGACCTGGACAGCCAGTCGAGCACGCCGCTCTGCCCGGCTGCGTCCGCGAAGAGCTGGCACAGCAGCGCGAGTATCAGCAGCACTCCGGCATGTGCATGGCCAGCACGAGCGAACGAAAGCTGGAACGGCGTGACGTCCGCCTTGCCACGGACGATCTTGAGCATGTACAGGCCTCCGGACTCGACCGTGACCAGGGCCAGCAGCAGGATCCCGGCCAACACGCGGGATTCGTCGGACAGCATCGCGACACCTCATTGGATAGTATGGCTCTCCAATATTGGATAGTAGGACTGTCCAATGTCAAGATGAGCTCCATGTGGATGTCCGAGCTCTCCGAACGCAGTCGCCTGCCGGTTGCGACCATCAAGTTCTACCTGCGCGAGGGGCTACTGCCCGTTGGTGAGTCGACCGGCGCGACGCGCGCGCAGTACGACGACTCGCACGTACGTCGCCTGCGGCTGATCCGTGCACTGGTCGAGGTCGCCGGGCTGCGCTTGGACACCGTGCGCGCGATCCTCGTTGCCGTCGACGACGAGCGCCTCCCCCTGCACGAGGTGGTGGGAACCGCGCACGTCCGGCTCTCCGACGACGATGCGGCCGTTGCGCCCACCGATAGATCCCGACGGCGGGTCGATGGGCTCCTGCGGCGGCGGCGGTGGCGCGTCGCACCCGAGAACCCCAGTCGGGCTGTCTTGGCACGGGCACTTGACTCTCTCGACGAGCTGGATCAGCCGGTCCCGGATGCGCTGCTCGACGAGTACGCAGCAGCCATGTCCAGGACCGCGCGTCGGGAGATCTCTGCTGTCGCCGGGTTCGAGCCCGACCGAGCGACCGAGATGGTCGTGGTGGGCACCGTGCTGCTCGAGCCAGTCCTCCTCGCGATCCGGCGGCTGGCGCAGACGCACGTGTCGAGCGTTCGGCTCAACCGTCCGGCTGTGCGCAGCCGCTAGAACAGGGCGTCCTGCTCCATCTCCAGCAGGGCCTGCTTGCGGTGCAGCCCGCCGCCGTACCCGGTGAGGTTGCCGTTTGCTGCCACCACCCGATGGCACGGCACGACGATCGGGACCGGGTTCCTCCCGTTGGCGAGGCCAACGGCTCGCGACGCGTGCCCGGTCATGCCGAGCCGGCCGGCGATCTCACCGTACGACGCGGTCTGTCCGTAACCGATCCGCCCGAGCTCGGCCCACACCTTGTGCTGGAAGTCGCTGCCCGGAGGGTCCAGCGGGAGGTGGAACTCTTTCAGCTCGCGGGCGAAGTACGCATCGAGCTGGCCGACGGCTTCCCGCAGCAGCGGGTCCTCGTCCGCACGGTCCCCGAGCGGACGGCCGTCGGCGCGTGCCGCGGCGACCGCCATGGAAGCGGTCCGTGGCCCCTCGCCGGAGCCGTCCGGCATCTCGCCGACGAAGTCGATCGCCACGATCGCGCGGTTCCGCGCGACGATCCGCAGCTCGCCGATCGGTGATTTCATCGATGTCCACATGGTGCTCACTTCTCCTTGTCCTCCCGGTCCTCCCGGTCCTCCCGGTCCTCCCGGTCCTCCCGGTCCTCCCGGTCCTCCCGGTCCTCCCGGTCCTCCCGGTCCTCCCGGTCCTCCCGATCTTCCCGGTCCTCTGGCTTCTCCGGCTCGTCCTTCCGCTCGTCGCTCAGCGACGACCACAGGTGGATGAGCGCGTACGCGCGCCACGGTCGCCAGCGCTCCGCCGTGACAGCGGCCGCGCGTGGGTCCTCCCCGAGCCGCGTCAGCGCGTGCCGCACGCCTACGTCGGTGGGCAAGAAGACGTCCGGGTGTCCCAGCGCGCGCAGGGCTATGTAGTCCGCGGTCCAGGGCCCCACCCCCGGCAGCTCCAGGAGCTTGGCTCGTACCTCCGCCCGGTCACCGCTGCGGTCCAAGGCGATGTCCCCCCGGGCGAGTGCCGCGCACAACGCGTTCAGCGCACGGCCACGCGCACGCGGCATCGGCAGCCTGTCCGGATCGGCCTCGGCGAGGACCTCGGCCGACGGGAAGAGCCGGACCAGCTCGTAGTCTCGGTCAGCCGGTCGAACGGGCTCGCCGTACTGCTCGGTCAGCCTGGCCGCGATGGAGGTTGCGCCGGTGACGGAGATCTGCTGACCGATCACGGCGCGCACCGCGACCTCGTGACCCTCCACGTGCCCTGGCACCCGCAGTCCGGGGCGCCGCCGGACGAGGCGGGCGAGCAGCGGGTCGCTGGCGAGCTCGTCCTCGACGGCGATCGGGTCGCAGTCCGCGTCGACCAACCTGCGGCACCGCTCGACGGCCGCGGCGACGTCACGCAGGTCCTCCACTTCGAGGCGAGCACGAACGTACGGCTGCCCGGGTCCTGCGGAGGTCAGATGTATGCGACCGTGGCCTCGCGGCAGTCTCAGCGTGCGCGCGTACCACCCCGGACCGCACGCCTCGACGCCTGCGACGACTCGGGCGGCCAGGAACGACAGCAGCTGGTCGGCCGCGAACGGCGTGCGCACGGCCAGCCGCAGGTCGAGGTGTCCTGAGCTCGCGCGTCCCCGGCGACCGCGCAGCTGGCTCGGGGAGGCGGCGTAGACGTCGCGGATCGTGTCGTTGAACTGGCGGATGCTGGAGAATCCTGCCGCGAACGCGACGTCGGCGAACGTCATCGTCGTGGTCTCGATGAGCACCCGGCCAGTCTGCGCCCGCTGGGCTCGGGCCAGGGCCAACGGGCCGGCACCGACTTCGCCGGCCAGGATGCGACCCAGGTGGCGACTGGTGTACCCGACCCGGGTCGCCAGCCCCTGGACGCCCTCGCGGTCGATCACTCCGTCCGCGATCAGCCGCATCGCGCGGCCGGTGACATCTGCTGCGACGTCCCAGTCCGGCGAGCCCGGGGTCGCGTCCGGCAGGCAGCGTTTGCAGGCCCGGAAACCGGCCGACTGGGCTGCCGCCGCGGTCCGGTGGAAGGTGACGTTCCGACGCTGCGGCGTGATCGCCGGGCAGGAGGGACGGCAGTAGATCCCGGTCGACGTGACACCGGTGTAGAACACGCCGTCGAAGCGGCGGTCACGGCTCTTGACGGCCCGGTAGCAGGCCTCGCCGTCGTCGATGTCCATGGCTCCGATCCTCTCGCGCGCGAGAGACCGGCGCTAGCGGGAATCGGACATCGCCATCTGTGTACCTGTTGGTACCCCCGACCGGATTCGAACCGGCGCTACCGCCTTGAGAGGGCGGCGTGCTAGGCCACTACACAACGGGGGCTTCGCTGGGGTACTAGGACTCGAACCTAGACTAACTGGACCAGAACCAGTCGGGCTGCCAATTACCCCATACCCCAAGGGTGACGGCTTCTCACGAGGCCGGGAGTAGACGATACATGCACCCTCTCGGCCCGGCCAAAACCGGGCGGCGGGCGGCGGCGGACCTCGTGCCCAGGCAGAGATCCCGGGCCAACCGCGACTGCTCCAAGCGCGTCCGGTGTCTTTCGGCGTCAGCTCGCCTCGTCACCCGCCGCGATCGGGTGGCGGTCGAGGAAGTCAACAAGCGCGTCCGCCATCTGGGGTGCGTGCGTCAAGGTCAGCGAGTGGTCGGCTCCGGTGAGCACGACGTCCTCGGCTGTCGGGAACCAGGCGAGGAGCAGGTCGCGAACTTGGGCGAACCACGGGCCGCTGTCCTGCCCGCCGATGTACAGCACCGGGCAGTCGACACGACGGGCGTCCTGCGCGTCGAACCGCCACGACAGCAAGGCCGGCAGGTCGGTGTCGAAGAAGGTCGTGACGTCGTTCTGCATCTGCTGCACTGCGCCCGGCACGCACCGCTCGACCTCAGATCGCCAGTGCGGCCCGACGACCATGACGAGGAAGTCCTCGAGCGCCGCGAGTGGGCCGCGGGCGCGCCGGACTTCCAGCAGCCGGTCGTTCGCCGCCCGGAACTCGGCCGCAGCCGGCACCTGCAATGGGGGTGGTTCGACCAGGGTCAGGCTGTGCACGTGCTCGGCGTCGTCGACGGCGAGCTGCAGACCCACGGCGCCGCTGTAGGAGTAGCCGACGACGTGGACCCGGTCGAGGCCCAGCGCCGCGATGAGGTCACGACAGTCGGCCGCGTCGCGAGCCACTGACCCCGGCCCCTCGACCGGGCTGCTCAGGGCGTACCCGCGCCGGTGGTAGACGATCGCTCGGTAGCCGCCCCGGGCGACGAGGTGTGCGGCGAGCGGCGCCAGCTCGTCGGCCGTCAGGGCCGTCTGCGCCAGGACGACGGGCTGTCCGACTCCCATGCTGTGGACCTCGAGCTCGACGCCGCCCACGCCGCCGACTCCGACGAGCTGCATGCCCGCAGGGTAGTCGACACGGCGCGCAGTGCGGCCCGTCCTGCCGCTCAGCCCGATCGCCTCATGGCCTGCTTCGTCATCTGACGTCCTGACGCAGTCCCTCTCAGGCACCCGACGGCACCGGTGGCGGGGCTGTGGCGGACTCGTCGAGTCGTTGCCTCGGCGGGTTCGTGCGCCGCTGGATGTTCATCGCCTTTGCCACGACAAGCACGAGTACGGCGTACACACCGGCCTGGGTCAGCGTCACGATGATGTTGGACCAGCCGACCTCGGAGATGTTCAGGCTCTCGCCGAGGTCGCCGAAGGACAGCGCGAAGCCGAACGCCAGGAAGTTGTTCAAGATGTGCATAGCGATGCCCACCTCGAGCCCTCCTGTGCGGATCACCAGCCAGCCGGCGATCAGGCCGAACATGAACCGGTCGAAGAACAAGGGGAAGTTCTGCGCGCCGTGCGCGAGCGCGAAGACCGTCGCTGTGGTGAGGATCGCGACCCATCGGGCAAGCCAGGTCGGTGCCCACGAGAAGGACCAGAAGGAGCCGATGGTCTGCATCAGGTAGCCGCGGAACACGTACTCCTCCCCCGCCGCCTGCAACGGTGTGGTGAGCAGCACGATCACCGCGAGGATCACCGTGGTGCGGGTGAACTCGTTGAGCCCACCGACATCGGTGTCCTGACTGCCGGGCAGGAACAGACTGACCACGATCTGGGCCACCAGCGCGACCACTGACAGTCCGACGCAGACGAAGAAGAACCGCCAGCGCATCTTCGGCACCACCGACGTCAGCCACCGCGGCCGCATCCGGTGCATGATGCGGATCGTCAGCCAGGCGACCAGGATCATCGCGCCCAGCGAGAGGTTGATCAGCAGCAGCAGCGACGGGGTGACCTGGTCTAGGTTGCCGAGCTGCTCGAAGTCGTCGGCGACCGGGCCGTCCTCGAGTGCGGCAGCGGCGATGAACCCGAAGGCGAGCACGAGCTGGACGACCGCGAAGAGCGCGACGAAGACGATCACGCCGACGACCGGCTTCCACCAGGCGTAGTTCCAGGTTCGCAGCATCTCGTGGTACTCCCGCGGCTCCGGGTGCGGGAAGTCGGGCAACCCAGGGCGTGTGCCGGTGGGGGTGCCGTCCAGTGTGCCGGTGGGATAGCTCGCGGGCGCTGGCGGCTGCCACTGCTGCGGCGGAGGCGGTCCCCACTGCGGAGGCGGTCCCCACTGCGGACCGGGGCCCCACTGCGGAGGCGGTCCCCACTGCGGACCGGGGCCCCACTGTGGTGGCTGCGGACCCCAGTACGGCGGCGGAGGGGGCCCCTCTCGAGGCGGTTGCGGCTGGTCGCTCACGTGGTGTCTCTCGACTCAGGAGTCCTGGGCGCTGACCAGCCTGGCCAACGTCCGTTCACGTCCGAGCAGCTCGAGCGACTCGAACAACGGCGGAGACACCCGTCGCCCGGTGACCGCCACCCGCACCGGCCCGAACGCGTTGCGAGGTTTCAGGGCAAGGTCTTCGACCAGCGCGCGACGCAACGCCTCCTCGACACCCTCAGTGGTCCACGCGGACAGCTCGGCCAGTGCGTCGTGGGCCGCCTTGACCACGCCTCGTCCGCTCTCGTTGAGCAGCTTCGTCACGTCGCCGGCGTCGCGGACGAGCTCGGCGTCGTCGACGAACAGGAAGCCGAGCATGTCGACCGCCTCGCCGAGCGTGGTCATCCGTTCCCGGACCAGCGGTGCCGCGCGCCGCAGCAACTCATGCTGGCCCTCGGTCACCGCGGTCGGCAGCACACCTGCGGCCTGCAGGTGGGGGACCATTCGTTGCGCCAGGTCGTCGTCGTCCAGCATCCGCAGGTGCGCGGCGTTGATGGCCTCGCACTTCTTCAGGTCGAAGCGTGCCGGGTTGGGGTTGACCCGGGTGATGTCGAAGGCGGCGACCATCTCGTCCAGACCGAACACATCGCGGTCCTCGGCGATGGACCAGCCCAGCAGTGCCATGTAATTGAGCAGTCCCTCCGGCAGGAAGCCGGCGTCGCGGTAGCCGAGAGCGTTGGCCTCCGGGTCCCGCTTGGACAGCTTCCGGTTGCCCTGCCCCATCACGTAAGGCAGGTGACCGAACTGCGGCAGCCGCCCGGAGCCGACACCGATGTCGGCAAGGGCGGCGTGCAAGGCGACCTGTCGCGGCGTGGAGGACAGCAGGTCCTCGCCGCGCAGCACGTGGGTGATGTCCATCAACGCGTCGTCGAGCGGCGAGACAAGCGTGTAGAGCGGATGCCCGTTGGCGCGCACCAGCACGTAGTCCGGGACGTGCTCGGCCCGGAAGGTGATCTGGCCTCGCACCAGGTCGGTGAAGCCCACCTCCCGCTCCGGCATCCGGAACCGGGTCACCGGTCTGCGGCCCTCCGCCTCGTAGGAGGCGCGCTGCTGGTCCTCGAGGTCGCGGCAGTGGCCGTCGTAGCCGGGTGCCCGGCCCTCGGCACGCGCTCGCTGGTTCCGCTCCTCCAGCTCCTCCGCCGAGCAGTAGCAGCGGTAGGCGTGGCCGCTGTCGAGCAGCCGCGTCGCGACGTCGGCGTACCGATCGAACCGCTCGGACTGCAGGTAGGGCCCGAACGGGCCGCCGACCCCTGGCCCCTCGTCCCAGCCGAGCCCGAGCCACTCGAACAAGGCGAGCAGGCTCTCGTAGGAGTGCTGGGTGTTTCGGGCGGCGTCCGTGTCCTCGACGCGGAAGACGAAGGTACCGCCGTGGTGACGCGCGAACGCCCAGTTGTACAACGCGGTGCGCACCAGGCCGACGTGCGGGCTGCCCGTCGGAGAGGGCGCCATCCGGACCCGCACCGGGGAGCCGGGGTCACTCACGCGCCACCACCCGGTTGGTCAGTGTCCCGACACCGGCGACACTCACCGCGACCTCGTCGCCGGGCTGCATCGGTCCCACGCCCTCCGGGGTGCCGGTGAGGATCACGTCGCCGGGCAGCAACGTCATCACGCTTGACACGTGGGCGACCAGGGTGGCGACGTCGAAGATCAGGTCCGCGGTGGTGCCCTCCTGCACCGTGTGACCGTTCAGCTGCGTGCGCACCCGCAGGTCGCTGGTGTCGAGCTCGGTCTCGATCCAGGGACCGAGCGGGCAGAACGAGTCGAAGCCCTTGGCCCTGGTGAACTGGACGTCGCTGCGCTGCAGGTCGCGGGCGGTCACGTCGTTGCCGACCGTGTAGCCGTAGATCACCTCCGCGACCCGGTCCGGATCCACGTCCCGACAGATCCGTCCGATCACCACGGCCAGCTCGCCCTCGTAGTGCACCTCGCTGCTCTGCGTCGGGTAGAAGATCGGGTCGCCGGGTCCAACCACGCTGGTGTTCGGCTTCAGGAACAGCATGGGCTCCTCGGGTACCTCGCTGCCCATCTCAGCGGCATGGGCGGCGTAGTTGCGGCCGACCCCGACCACCTTGCTGCGGGGAATCACCGGGGCCAGCAGCCGCACGTCCTCCAGCTTGTGCTGCTCGTCGGTGGGGTGCATGCCCACGTAGAGCGGGTCGCCGGCCAGCGCGACCACGACTGACTGGTCACCGTCCTCGCCGACGACGCCGTAGGTCGGGTCGTCCCCCGTGGTGAACCTCGCGATGCGCACGGCGACGAGCCTACCCGCGGGTCCGCGCCCGTCCCGCCGATACCCTCGAGCTGTGGACGAGCGGGTTTCCGCACCGCCGGAGGTGCTCGAGGAGCCCATCTGGCGTGCCCGTCGCGACCGGCACGAGGAGCGCGTCGACGGCTGGGTCGGGCCGCACCTGCACCGGCGACGCGAACGGCGCGAGCATCCGGTCGAGGACTTCTTGTTCACCTACTACTCGCAGCGTCCCGCCTCGCTTCGGCGGTGGCACCCGGGCTTCGGTGTCGGGCTGCGCGAGGCGACCGAGTACGCGGGTGTCCGGGGATATGAGGTCGTCGGCACGACCGCGGCGGTGTCACCGGCGCACGTGGACTCCCGCCTCCGACTGGTCCGTTCCGTGCTCCATCTGCTCACTGCGACCGCAAAGCGTCCCGCCCAGCTGAGCTGCTTCGGCATGCACGAGTGGGCGATGGTCTACCGGCTCGACCCGGCACAGGTCCGGCACGCCACGTGGCCGCTGCGGCTCGGGGCGCCGGAGACCGACGAGGTGGTGCGCAACCACCGGATCGCCTGCTCCCACTTCGACGCCTTCAGGTTCTTCACGCCCTCCGCCCGACCACTCAACCAGCTCCAGCCGGAGCGCGACGACCGGGCGGCGTTCGAGCAGCCCGGTTGCCTGCATGCCGGGATGGATCTCTACAAGCACAGCTTTCGGCTGAGCCCGATGGTGCCCTCCGAGCTGGTCGCCGACTGCTTCGAGCTGGCCCGCGCGATCCGGGTGCTGGACATGCGGGCCTCGCCGTACGACCTCTCGACCCTGGGCTACGCACCGGTGCGCGTCGAGACACCCGCGGGCAAGGCCGAGTACGTCGCCGCGCAACGGGGATTCGCCGAACGTGCACGGCCACTGCGCGCCCGGCTCATCGTCGAGTGCAGAAGGCTCCTCGCGGCGCACGGACCTGGGGTGCTCAGTCGGTGACCTTGCTGGGCGGAGCGCCGTAGAGCAGGTCGGTGTAGTCGCGGTGACGGCGGATCCAGCCGGTGATGAACGGACAGATCACCAGTGCCTTCACGCCTCGCTCACGCACGTCGTCCATGGCGGCGCGGGCCAACGCGCCACCGATCCCCTGCCCCTCGAAGGACGGATCGACCTCGGTGTGGGTGAGCACGACCAGGTCGCTGGCCAGCTGATAGCTCACGAACCCGGCCAGCTCCTCGCTCACGCGGGCTTCGTACCGGTGCTGTTCCAGGTTGTTGTCCACCCGCACGTCGGTCATGTCACCCTCCGAAGCTGGGCTCGCGCCGTTCGACGCGCCACCGGCCGGGGTCGTCTTCCAGCGCGGCCCGATCCCAACCGCCGCGTTCTGCGGCCGCCGCATAGGAGGTGTGCAGGAAGTCGGTCAGAGTCCGGTCTGGGTCGGCGCTGGTTCGCACGGCCTCGTACGGCAGGAGGAACTGGCCGTTCTCGCGGCTGTAGAAGGCCTCCGTGGGCTCGACCGAATAGTCGGCGAAGCCTTCGGGCTCGGGGTAGGCGTAGGCGTAGAACGCGCCTTCCTCACCGCCTCCGGGCCAGAAGCCGCAGCTGCTGAGCTCGTGCGAGTAGCCCTCGACCATGACCCAGTCGCCGCAGTTGGGTGCACCGCCCGGATGTCGCGGGGCGGTGCGGCCGGAGAACCGGGTGCAGGCGAGGTCCATCGCTCCCCAGAAGAAGTGCACCGGGCTGACCTTGCCCACGAAGTGGGACTTGAACTCCCCCATCACCCGGTTGGCGTGCAGCAGCTGCCGCCAGAAGAGGTGCGCAGCCTCGGGATCGTAAGAGGCGTGCTGGTAGTCCTCGGCGAACGGGATCGCCGGGTCCACCTCGTTGGGGCCCGCGCTGATCCTCGCCGCGATGCCCATCTCGTCGAGCGTGGCCATGACGTGGTGGTAGAAGTCAGCGACCGGTTCCGGCTTCAGCGCAAGAGTGCGCATCTGCCCACTGCTGCTGCGAAAACGCAGCTGGTGGTCGACGAAGTCGAACTCGACGTCGAAGGCTCCGTCGCCGTAGGGCACGGGGGAGGTCGTCAGCCCGCGGGGACTGACGTAGAGGGTGACCTGCCACCAGTGGTTGATCAGCGGGGCGTGGGCGAGCCGGATCTTGCCGACGATCTGTAGCCACATGTGCAGCGTCTCCCGGGTCGGGGTCCAGTCGTCGACTCGCAGGCTCGGCCATGTCTCCATGTTCAGGAACCGTAGTCGTCGAGCAGCCCCGCGCAACCCCGGCGCGTTCACCAGTCGGGTGGGTGTCGGTCCCGCCAGGGTGCGGCGGCCTCGATCTGCGCCGACAGCGACAGGAGCAGGTGATCCTCGGCGGGTCGTCCCGCGAGCATCACCCCCACCGGCAGTCCGTCCGCCGTCATGTGCAGCGGCAACGAGACCGCGGGCATGCCGGTCACGTTCCACGCCGAGGTCCATGGGGTGAACCGCTTCTGGTTCTCGAAGTCGCGAGCCGGGTCGGTGTCGTCTCGGATGGCGCCGATCGGCAGAGGCGGCGAAGCCAAGGTCGGTGTGAGCACGGCGTCGTACGGCGTGAGTGCTCGGACCGCACGAGCGGCGATCCGGCGCAGGTCCCCGAGAGCCAGCCCGAACTCGGGCGCCGACACCGCCGATCCACGCGCCTGCAGCCACCTGGTCAACGGGCGAAGCTGGGACTCGCAACCGGGAGGGGCCGGGGAGAGCGCGCTGATCACCGACCAGCAGGTTTCGAAGACCGGCACGGCTTCGGCTGGGATCGGTACGTCGACGTCCTCGACCTGGTGACCGAGGTCGACGAGCAGCCGCGTGGCGTCCTCGTAGGCAGCCAGGCACTCGGTGTGCACCGGTACGTCGGCGATCACCGGCTCGCAGAACCGGGCGATCCGCAACCGTGCCGGCTCGCGCTCGCACCAGCCCAGGTAGCTCTGACCCGCCGGCAGCGGGGGCGCCCAGGACGGGTCACCGACCGCCGGGCCGGCCATCACGTCGAGCAGTGCCGCGGCGTCTCGCACCGTCCGTGACAGGCAGCCCGATGTCCCCAGCCCGACCGGGTCGGCGTACGCCGGTCCGCCGCTGATCCGACCTCGGCTCGGCTTCAACCCGTAGAGACCGCAGCAGCTGGCCGGGATCCGGATCGACCCGCCACCGTCCGAGCCGTGCGCCAGCGGGACCAGTCCGGCAGCTACGGCTGCTGCCGCGCCGCCGCTCGAGCCGCCGGCCATCTTGGACAAGTCGTACGGCGTGCGCGCCGGCGGGAGTCCCTCGGGCTCGGTGTAGCACGGGGAGCCGAACTCCGGTGTCGAGGTCTTGCCGAGGCTGATCAGGCCGGCGCTCTCGATCCGCAGCACCACCTCGTCGGAGACATCGGGCACGTGGTCGCCCATCGTCGGCGAGCCGAAGCGCGTCGGCACCCCTGCGGTGAGGTTCAGGTCCTTGATCGCGGTCGGCACCCCGAACAACGTGGGCAGGCGGGCCTCGTCCAGCCGGGACTGCGCGAGCGCTGCCTGCCGGCGGGCAGGGTCGTGGAGCACCGTGACGAACGCCCCTACGCGGCTCGAGATGCGATCGATGCGGGTGAGGTAGTGCTCGACGAGCTCAGGGACCGACACCTCACCGGCCTGGATCGCCGACGACTGCTCCAGTGCGCTCAGGTCGTGCAGCTGCGCCATTGCCGGGAACCTACCGTCCGGAGCACGCCGTCGCCCCGCCGACACGTCCGGGTCAGGTCCGCCTAGCCCGTCCGTGCGGTCGGTGCCGTGCGTGGTGACCATCTCGCCAAGACGTTCAACCGGTATTGGCGTGTTCTCCCTCCCGAGCGCCCCAGGCCTGTTTCGCTTGACCGGTAGCCAACTGGGAGGCGAACGAACAATGACGATCATGGAAAGCGTCCTCGACCGCGAGGACCAGATGCGCGCGAAGTGTGACTCGGTACGGCTGGGCACCTCGACCTGCCGCTGCGGCCAGGACCTCGACCTCTACCTGCACTCGTACTGCCCCCGCTGCGGCACCTGCCGGTCCTCGCGCTGACCCGCCGACCTACGCCTGCGGTCTCTGCCCCTGCCGACGCAGACCGAAGGTCACCGCGTCGACCAGCGCCCGCCACGATGCCTCGATCACGTTGTGGCCCACTCCGACGGTGACCCACGAGCCTTCCCCGTCACTGGTCTCGATCAACACCCGCGTCACCGCGTCGGTGCCGTGCCCCTGGTCCAGGATCCGCACCTTGTAGTCGATCAGCTCGAACTTCGCCACGCCCGGGTACACCTGACCGATCGCATCGCGGAGTGCGTGGTCGAGCGCGTTCACCGGACCGTTCCCCTCACCGGTGCTGATGATCCGGCTGTCCGCCGCCTGCACCTTGATGGTCGCCTCGGAGACCGCCTCGGCGCCGGGCCTGGAGTCGGTGATCACCCGCCAGGACTCGACGTCGAAGAACGACGGACGCCGTCCCTCGACCTCTTCGACGAGCAGCAGCTCGAACGAGGCGTCGGCCGCCTCGAACGTGTAGCCCTGTGACTCCAGGTCCTTCACCCGCGCGGTGACTCGGCCGATGACCTCTCTGCTGCCGTCACCACTGTCGAGGTCGAAGCCGAGCTCACGGCCCTTGAGCTCGATGCTGGCTCGGCCCGCCATGTCCGAGACCAGCAGTCGCATGTCGTTGCCCACCTGAACCGGGTCCAGGTGCTGGTAGAGGTCCGGGTCGACCTTGATCGCGCTGGCGTGCAGTCCTGCCTTGTGAGCGAAGGCGCTGACGCCTACGTAGGGCTGGCGCGAGGCCGGGGGGACGTTGGTGACCTCGGCGACCGCGTGCGCGACCCGGGTGGCTTCCTGGAGCAGACCTGTCGGCAGCAGCCGGCGTCCCTGTTTGAGCTGGAGGTTGGCCACCACCGCGACCAGGTCGGCGTTGCCCGTGCGCTCGCCGTACCCGTTGAGGGTGCCTTGGACGTGGGTCGCGCCGGCGTCGACGGCGGCCAGCGTGTTCGCCACGGCGCAGCCGGTGTCGTTGTGGCAGTGGATGCCGACCCGAACCCCGGTCGACTCGATCACGTCGTGGACCACCTCGGCGACCCAGGCCGGCAGCATCCCGCCGTTGGTGTCGCACAGCGCGACCACCTCGGCACCGGCGTCCTGGGCGGCGCGCAGCACCTCGAGGGCGTAGGAGCGGTCGCTCCGATGACCGTCGAAGAAGTGCTCGGCGTCGAGGAACACCCGCTGACCCTCCGCGCGCAGGTGGCCGACCGTGTCCCGGATCATCGCGAGGTTCTCCTCCGGCGTGGTGCGCAAGGCCAGCCGCACGTGCCGTTCGTGAGACTTCGCGACCAGGGTGACCACCCCGGCACCGCTGTCACGCAGCGCGGCGACGAGGGGGTCGTCGGCGGCGCGAGTGCCGGGTCGCCGCGTGGACCCGAAGGCCGACAGCCGGGCGTGCTGCAGGTCGAGCTCGGACCTCGCACGCTGGAAGAACTCGGTGTCCTTGGGGTTCGCGCCGGGCCAGCCGCCCTCGATGAACCCGACTCCGAGGCCGTCGAGCTGGCGGGAGATCGCCAGCTTGTCGGCCACGGAGAGGTTCAGACCCTCTTGCTGGGCCCCGTCGCGAAGCGTCGTGTCGTAGACGTGGAAGTCCTGGGTTTCGGTCACGGTCGTGCTCATCTGGATGCCCTACTTCGAAGTGACCGAGATTGTCGCAGAGCCTGCGGCTGCGCGGAGCCGGTCTCGGCATCCGGGAGTGCTCACCGGTCGAGCACGCGACGCTCCAGGTCCGCATAGGTCCTCAGCAGGTCACCGGCGTGGCCGCCGGTCGGCTCCTGCCTCAGGCCGGCCGCGAAGGAATCGAGCTTCGACTCACCGGACGGGAAGGGTGGGAGCAGGGGAATGTCGGGGTCGGTGAGCACCTCGAGGATCACGGGACGGTCCGCGCTCAGCGCCCGGTCCCACGCCGTGGCGAGGCCGCTCGGTTCCTCCACCCGGATCCCGGTCAGCCCGAGCAGATCGGCATAGCCGGCGTAGGGAAAGTCCGGCAGCCGTTGACTGTCCTCGAAGCGTGGGTCGCCCTCCATCTCGCGCTGCTCCCAGCTCACTTCCGCCAGGTCCCGGTTGTTCAGGACGCACACGACGAAGCGCGGGTCGGCCCAGTCCCGCCAGCGGGCGGCCACCGTCACCATCTCGGCCAGTCCCAGCATCTGCATCGCTCCGTCGCCGGTCAGCGCCACCAGCGGCCGGTCGTCGTGGGCCAGCTTCGCAGCGAGCCCGTAGGGCACCGAGCACCCCATCGAGGCCAGGGTGCTGGACAAATGAGCCGGCACCCCGCTCGGCAGTCGCAGTTGACGGGCGTACCAGTACGTCACCGACCCGACGTCGACCGAGACCTGGGCGTCCGCCGGCAGCCGAGCCGACAGGGCGTGCACGACGAGCTCGGGGTTGACCGGCCTCGCGGCGACCTCCGCGCGGGCCGTCGACAGCTCGTGCCAGCGACGTACCTGCTCCTTCACCTCGTCTCGCCACCGGCCGCGCGGACGCTCCCCGAGCAGCGGGATCAGCGCCTGCAGGGTGGTCGCTGCGTCCCCGTGCAGCGCGACCTCGAGCGGGTAACGGTTGCCCAGCTGCCGCCCGTCGAGGTCGACCTGCACTGCTCGCGCCTGTCCCGGTGGCGGGTAGAACTCCGTCCAGGGGTCGTTGGTTCCGACCAGCAACAAGGTGTCGCAGCTGCCCAGCAGGTGGGCGCTGGACGTGGTGCCCAGGTGTCCCATGGTCCCGCAGGCCAACGGATGGTCCTCGTCGACGTACGGCTTGCCGAGCAGGCTGGTCGCGATGCCGGCGCCGAGCCGTTCGGCGACCGCGATCACCTCCGCTCTCGCGCCCCGTGCGCCCTGGCCCACCAGCAGAGCCACCTTCTCCCCGGCCTCGAGCACCTCGGCCGCCCGGTGGAGGTCGTCTTCGCGCGGGACCACCACACCAGGTGACCATCGTGGCGAGGTCACCACGATCCCGTGCTCGTGCTCGACGTCCGGAGCGGGCTGCTCCTGCACGTCGTGCGGCACGATCACGACTGTCGGCGACCTGGTGGCCAGTGCCGTCCGGAAGGCCCGGTCGAGCACCATCGGCAGCTGGGCGGGACTGGTCACCTCCTGCGCGAACTGGGCGGCTACGTCCTTGACCATGCTGAGCAGGTCGATCTCCTGCTGGTACTGCGAGCCGAGCGCTGAGCGGTTCTGCTGACCGACGACCGCCACCACCGGCACTCCGTCGAGCTTGGCGTCGTAGAGGCCGTTGAGGAGGTGGACGGCGCCGGGTCCCTGGGTGGCGAGCACGACGCCGACCTCTCCGGTGTACTTCGCATGACCGGTCGCCATGAAGGCCGCGCCCTCCTCGTGGCGGGCCTGGACGAACTGGGGCTCGCCGGCTCGCCGTAGTGCCCCCAGCAGCGTGTTGATGCCGTCGCCGGAGTAGCCGAAGACCCGGCGCACCCCCCAGCTGGTCAGCCGCTCCACGACGAGGTCAGCGACCAGCTTCTCGCTCATCCGTGCGCGGTACCCGGCACCTGCCCGGCCATGCAGGCCTCAGAACAGACCGACGACGTCGCTGAGCAGCGTGCCTTCCCGCCACGGCGGTCCCGGCTGCGGCGCCCAGCTCACTCCGGCGGTGCCGAGCACGAACGCTCCCAGGCCGATCACCAGGGTGAGGATCCCGACACTCGCCCAGCCTGCCCCGTTGGCTCGGGAGGCCCGCACGAACAGCAGCCGGATGGGTTCCCGCAGGCGCCGCGAGCCGGGGCCCCACCACAGCGCCGAACCGAGCACGGTCCCCATCAGCAACAGCCCGGGAACCATGGCAAGTCCGAAGACGAAGTAGCCCAGCCCCACGACGAGGGTCACCGTCAGCGCACACAGCAGGAGCAGCACGGTTCCCCCGGTGGCGACGACGAGGTACCAGGGCGACATCAGCGCGGCCAGCAGGCCGTCGTACCACCGGGTCCGTCCCCGGCGGAGCCGACGGCCACGGGCGGAGTCGGCGGTCCAGGAGATCGTGCGAACCACCAGCGTGGCCACGGTGATCGTGGCCACGGCGAGGTACGGCGCCAGGGCGAACCCGACGGCGACGAGCCCGAGCAGGCCCAGCAGCAGGGCAGCGCGCTGCAGCCTCGCGACCCCCCCTGAGAGAGGTGGTCGGTTCTCCGCCGGTGTACCGGAACGGCCGTAGGGGTGCTGGGCGTGAGGATGAGGGGGGTACGGCGGCGGGCCCCCGACGCGTGTCGGCGGCGCCGGCGCCATGTACGGCGCCCGGGCCGGCTGGTGCGCCGGTGCGGCCAGGTGCTCCTGCGGTGTCCGCACCGTCAGCGGCCGGGTCTGGGCGGGCTGGTCCGGCTCGAGCAGGTCGGTGCGGTCGTCGTCACGGGTGGCGAACAGCGCGAACGGCATGGTGGGGGCGTCGCGGTCGGCACCAGTGCCCCCGTCAGGTGCGCGGAGGTCAGCCAGCACCGCCGTCGTCTCGGGGCGATCAGCCGGGTTCGCGGAGAGGCACTGCTCGATCATCGACAGCAGGTGCTCCGGCACCCCGGCCAGATCATGCTCGCCGCGGCGGACCCGGTCCATGATCGCCATCGCCGGCCCGTTGCCGAAGGGCGGCCGCCCGGTGGCCGCGAACGCAACGGTCGCCGCCCAGGAGTGCACGTCGGAGGCGGCGGTGGCGTCGTCGCCGTACAAGATCTCCGGGGCGAGGTAGCCCGGCGTGCCGAGCAGCCAGCCGGTGGCCGTCAGGCGCGGGTCCTCGGCGAGCCGGGCGAGGCCGAAGTCGATCAGCACGGGCGCGCGGCCCTCGAGGAGGACGTTCGAAGGTTTGATGTCTCGGTGCAGCACGCCGACACTGTGCACCGCGATCACCGCTTCGGCGAGCCCGGCCGCGAACCCGCGCAGGTCGTCGGAGCCGATCGGGCCCTCCTGCTTCACGTGCTCGTGCAGGGTGAGTCCGGGCACGTAGCGGGTGGCAACGAAGGGTGTATGGCCCCAGGGATCGGCGTCGATGATCTCCGCGATGCGGGGCGAGGTGACCCGGCGGAGCGAGGACACCTCGCGCGCCAGGCGCTCCCGGGCCTCGTCGTCGCCGACGATGTGCGGGCGCAGCACCTTCAGCGCGACCCGACGGCCGTCGGAGCCCTGGGCGAGGTGGACCACGCCCATGCCACCCTCGCCGATCTTGGAGATCAGGCGGTAGCTGCCGACCCATCCCGGGGGTGCTGCTCTCGCCTCCTCGCTCACCCGCCCACGGTAACCGAGCGGCACCCGACCTCAGCCGAACCCTGACCCCAGATGCGGGCCGGGGTGCCCACCGATGCAGAGCCCGTCACAGCACCTTGTGCATCCAGCCGAAGGTGTCCTCGGCACGGCCGTACTGGATGTCGACCAGCGCCTCCCGGATCTGCCTGGTCACCGGACCGGCGTCCTCGCCGCTGCTCACCTCGCCGCCGCGCCACTTCAGCGTGCCCACCGGAGTCACCACGGCGGCGGTGCCGCAGGCGAACACCTCGGTGATCCGGCCGGATCCCACGCCGTCGCGCCACTCCTCGACGGCGACCTGCCGCTCCTCCACCTGGTGGCCGAGCTTGCCGGCGAGCTCGAGGATCGAGGCCCGGGTGATCCCCTGCAGGATCGAGCCGGACAGGGCGGGCGTGACGATCGTGCCGTCGTCGTAGACGTAGTACAGGTTCATCCCGCCGAGCTCCTCGACCCACCGCCGCTCGACGGTGTCGAGGAAGGCGACCTGGTCGCATCCGTTCTCGATGGCTTCACGATGCGGCAGCAGCGAGCTGGCGTAGTTGCCCCCGGTCTTGGCCGCTCCGGTGCCACCGACACCGGCCCGCGAGTACTCCTCGCTCAGCCAGATGGACACCGGGCGCAGGCCCTTGGCGAAGTAGGCACCTGCGGGTGAGGCGATCACCAGGTAGGTCACGTGCTTCGCCGGGCGTACTCCCAGGAACTTCTCGGAGGCGAACATGAACGGGCGCAGGTACAGGCTCTTCTCGCCGGTCGGCTCGGGGACCCAGCGCTCGTCGGTGCGCACCAGGGCGTCGACGGAGGCCACGAAGGCCGCCTCGGGCAGCACCGGCAGGGCCATCCGCTGCGAGGAGCGCACCATCCGCGCGGCGTTCTCCTCGGGACGGAAGGTCCACACCGACCCGTCCCGGTGCCGGTAGGCCTTCATCCCTTCGAAGATCTCCTGCGCGTAGTGCAGCACCGCCGTTGCGGGGTCCAGGGACAGCGGGGCGTACGGCGTCACCCGCGCGTCGTGCCAACCGCGGTCCGGGGTCCACTCGGCCAGGAACATGTGGTCGGAGAAGTGCAGCCCGAACCCGGGGTCGGCGAGGATCTCAGTCAGCCGCTCCGGGGGAACCGGGTCGGCCGACAGCGAGACCTGGATCGAAAGCTCACTGTCCATGACCAGCACGGTATCCGACCGGGACCGCCCCCGCGGTTCGCGAGGGGACGCCGAGAGGTGGCGCATCCCGGGTGGTCAGCGCGCGGCTCGAGCGGCGATCAGGTCACCGACCTCACGGGTACGACGGGTTCCTGCGCCTCCTCGACCGGCGAGGTCGTCGGCGACCGCCGCCTCGACCGAGCGGGCCGCGGCGTCGTACCCGAGGTGCTCGAGCAGCAGCGCGACGGACAGGATCGCTGCGGTCGGGTCGGCACGCTGCTGGCCGGCGATGTCCGGGGCGGAGCCGTGCACCGGCTCGAACATGCTGGGTGTGGTCCGGTCCGGGTTCAGGTTGGCGCTCGCGGCGAGCCCGATCCCTCCGGTGATCGCCGCCGCGAGGTCGGTCACGATGTCGCCGAACAGGTTGTCGGTGACGATCACGTCGAACCGGGACGGTTCGGTGGCGAGGAAGATCATGGCCGCGTCGACATGCAGGTAGTCCACGCTGACGTGGGGATACTCCTGCGCCACCTCGCCCACCAGTCGAGACCAAAGACTGCCGGCATGGACCAGGACGTTGGACTTGTGCACCAGGGTGAGTCGCCTGCGCGGCCGGTTCTCGGCGCGGGCGAATGCGTATCGGACCACCCGCTCCACGCCGAAGGCGGTGTTCACGCTGACCTCGGTCGCCACCTCGGCCGGTGTCCCGGTCCGCAGCGCACCGCCGTTGCCGACGTACGGGCCCTCGGTGCCCTCCCGGACCACGAGGAGGTCGACCTCGCCCGGCTCCGCGAGCGGGGTCCGCGTCCCCGGGTAGGTACGCGCCGGCCGCAGGTTGACGTAGTGGTCGAGCTCGAAGCGCAGGCGCAGCAGCAGGCCACGCTCGAGGACGCCGGCGGGGAGGTTCGGGTCGCCTGGTCTCCCGCCGACGGCGCCGAGCAGGATCGCGTCGTGCCGGCCGATCTCGGCGAGGACCGAGTCGGGAAGTACCTCCCCGGTGGCGAGGTAGCGCTCGGCTCCGAGGTCGTAGCGAGTGAGCTCCAGCCTCACCTCGGCCGGGGTCACCGCCTCGAGCACCTTCAGCGCCTCAGCGGTGACCTCCGGTCCGATCCCGTCCCCGGGCACGACGGCCAGGTCGAGCCGCCGGCTGCCGGTGCCTGGAGGACGTTGAGTCGTCACAGCCCCCGAGGCTAGTTGTCGTCAGGCTGTTGACCGCCGTTGTCCCTGCGGTCGAGGCCGGACTGGACCGACTGCAGCGCCGATCCGTCGGGGCGGTCCCGATGCCGGGCCGGTCCCCACTCTGGGTACATGTCGTACATCTGGTTTCTCCTGTTCGAGTGATGGGCGTGCGCCAGGGCTGCCGGCCCGCGATGCACGCTGCTGAGCTGTTCCGCTGCCGAGGAAGACGCGCTGCTCGTCGCGGATCGCGCGACTGGAGGGGTCTCCGGGTCAAGATGCGGGTGGCGCTTGATCGCTGCTCGCTGCGGAGGTTCTTCGGAGGGCCAGACATGCCGGACTCCGCGGCGAGGTGGCCCTTACCTAGTAGGCCCCGCCACGGCGGTCGATAAGTACGAAGAAGCTCCGCATGGTTCGTCGAGGCTAACAACGGCCGACGGACGGCGCGCTTTGTTCGCCGAACATTTCACATGCCGAGATGGGCGTCTCGAAGACCTGGGGCGGCTCGGGTCGGTCGGGGACACTGGAGCCATGAGTGCCCCGCTCGAGCTCCCGCCGATCGTGCGGCGGGCGTTCGACGTCTCCCGCAAGCGGGGGTACGCCTCGTTCTGCCGCAACGAGACCGGCCGGCTGCTGGCCACCCTTGCCGCCACCCGGTCCGGGACGATGGCGGAGTTCGGCACCGGATGCGGCGTCGGCACGGCATGGCTGCGCAGTGGCCTCCGGGGCGACACCTCCATCATCAGCGCCGAGGTGGACCCGAAGCTCGCCGAGGCGGCGGCCGAGATCTTCGAGGACGACGACCAGGTGGAGGTGTGTGCCGCGGACTGGTCGACGCTCGCCGATCGCGGTCCCTTCTCCCTGGTCTTCCTCGATGCCCGCGAGCCCGAGGACAGCGGCGCGGACACCGTCGTCAACCTGGTCGAGCCGGGAGGGGTCGTCGTGCTCGACGACTTCACCCCGTGCGAGTCCTGGCCGCCGGTCTTCTCCGGCAGGGTCGACACGGTCCGCGAGCAGTGGCTGAGCGACGAGCGGTTCACCACCGTCGAGGTCATGGTCGCCTCGGACGCTTCGGTGCTGATCGCCACCAAGCGCTGAGGTGCTGAGGGGCCGGACGGACCTCAGCGGGTGGTCGCGACCGCGTCCCGCGCGCGTGCCCACAGCTGCTCGGCGCGGGTGACCAGCCCCGCATCCGGAGCACCTGCCTCGACGTTGACCGTGACCAGGTGAGCAGCGGCCCGGGTCGCCGCCTCGGCCAGGAACAGGCCGGTCACGGCGTCACCGCGGACGTCCTTCTTGACACCAGCAGCAACGCGAGCCGCGATGCCTGCGGTCCGGGCACCCAGCTCCGCGACCTCGAGGGGGATCTCCGCTGCCAGTCTCAGAGCGGCGCGAACCTGCTCCGGCGCCTCCGCGCGGGCCACCAGCACCTGGCGGTAGGCGACCGCGTCGGCGTCGGCCAGTCGAGCGGCCCGGACCCGGATCTGCTCCGCCTCCACCGTCAGCGACTCGGCGTCCTCCACGTGGCCCTGCGAGTAGCGTGCGGCCATCTCCACCAGCCCGGCGGCCAGCCCGAGCGTGATGGCGGCGACTGCACCGCCGCCGGGGGCCGGTGCCCGGGCGCCAACCGCGTCGAGGAAACCGCCGAGCTCCAGGTCGAGGTACGACGCGGCGGCCGCGTCGTCGCGCTCCCCGCGGTTCAGAACAGCCCCACGGTTCGCTCGTCGGCGTCGAGGTCGACATGGGCAGCGGCAGGGTCGGAACCGAGTCCCGGCATGGTCCGCATGTCGCCGCAGATCGGGTACACGAAGCCGGCGCCGACCGAGGCGCGGACCTCGCGCACCGGCAGGGTCCATCCCTCGGGGGCGCCCTTGAGCGCCGGGTCACCGGACAGGGACAGGTGCGTCTTGGCCATGCAGATCGGCAGCCGGCCGAACCCGGCCTTCTCGTAGGTCTCGATCTGCCTCGCGGCCTGGGCGGAGACATCGATCCCGGCCGCTCCGTAGACCGAGGTCGCGATGGTCTCGATCTTCTCGCGCAGACTCGCGGAGTCGGGGTAGAGCAGCGCGAACTCACTGCGCTCGTCAGCCGCTTCGACGACGGCCTCGGCAAGCTCGGTGGCGCCGTTTCCGCCGTCGCTGAAGTGGCTCGAGACCGCGCAGCGCACCGCCGCGGACTCGGCGATCTCTCGTACCGCGGCGTGCTCGGAGGCATGGTCGGTGGGGAACGCGTTCACCGCCACCACCGGGGTGACGCCGTGCAGCCGCATGTTCTCGATCTGCTTGAGCAGGTTCGCCGCACCCGCGTGCACGTCTTCGGGGCTCTCGGCGAGCATCTCCTCGGGCATCGGGCGCCCGGGCACGATCCGGTACCTCCCCGAGTGCGCCTTGAGCGCTCGCACGGTCGCCACCACGACGGCGGCGTCGGGCGACTGGCCCGACGCCCGGCACTTGATGTTGAAGAACCGCTCGGCGCCCATGTCCCCACCGAACCCGGCCTCGGTGAGCACGAAGTCCCCGGTACGAAGTGCGACCAGGTCCGCGATCACCGAGGAGTTGCCGGTGGAGATGTTGCCGAACGGGCCGGCGTGCACCAGGACCGGTGTGTTCTCCATGGTCTGCAGCAGGTTCGGCTTGACCGCCTCTCGCAGCAGGACGGTCATCGCGCCGGCGGCCTTGAGCTCCTCGGCCGTGACCGGGTCGCCATCGGGGGTGTAGCCGACCACGATGCGTCCCAGGCGCTCGCGAAGGTCACGCAGGGACGTGGTCAGCGAGAGGATGGCCATCACCTCCGACGCCGCGGTGATGTCGAACCCGGTCTGGCGAGGAACACCGTCCACCCGGCCGCCCAGCCCGATCACGATGTTGCGTAGAGCCCTGTCGTTGACGTCCAGCACCCGGCGCCAGGTGATCGAGCTCTGCTCGAGGCCGAGCCGGTTGCCCCGGTAGAGGTGGTCGTCGAGCATCGCGGAGAGCAGGTTGTGGGCAGCGGTGACCGCGTGCATGTCGCCGGTCAGGTGCAGGTTGAGCTTCTCCATCGGCACCACCTGGCTGTAGCCGCCACCGGCGGCGCCGCCCTTGATGCCCAGCGCCGGCCCCATGGAGGCCTGCCGGATGGTGACCACCGCCCGCTTGCCGATCCGCCCCATGCCCTGGCCCAGGCCGACGGTCGTGGTGGTCTTCCCCTCCCCCAACGGTGTGGGTGTCATCGCGGTGACCACCACGTACTTCGCAAGCGGTCTGTCCGCAAGCTCCGCTACCGCATCGAGGCTGACCTTCATCACGTCACGGCCGTAGGGCTCCAGCAGGTGGCTGCCGAGTCCCATCTCGTTCCCGATGTCCTCGATCGGCTTCAGGGATGCGCCGCGCGCGATCTCCAGGTTGTCCAGCGACCCACTCGGGCTCTTCAGCGACACGTCGGCTCCTCAGTCGGCTCGGGCAGTCTGCTCGGTCACGCCCGGCGGCTCGAAGCCGGTCACCTCGACGCCGTACTCGGCGCCGGCGTCGAGCAGCGAGTCGAACAGGTACTGACCGCTCGAGCGTTCGCAGGCCAGCAGGTACGAGCGGTTGCCGTCCCGGTCGTCGCGGATGATGTCGGCGGCGACCCTGCTCACCGCCGTCCGCAGCGCAGTGCGGTCGGGGCACCGTCTCTCGGACAGGTCGAGCGCGCACTCCTTCGCCAGCAGGTCCGGGGCAGCCGCTCCGGTGAGCCGGACCAGGCACAGGCCGTGCGTCACGTCGAGGACGCTGACCAGCTCGTCGACGTCTGCGGCGCATCGTTCGAGCCACGTCACCAGCGCGGTCTGCTCCCCCGGCGGTGCCAGCACCAGCCACTCGCCGGGTCCGGGCTGGGTGAGCAGCAGCTCGGTGGACGCTGCGGTGCGCCGCAGGGTGCCTGCGAAGGGCACCGCCAAGACGTCGGCCAGGGCTCCCTGCCAGGGCGCCTTGACTGCCGCCTTGGCCAGCAGACTGTGATCGGACAGGGTCAGCGCCGCACCGCTTCGGCGTCGGCTGACCGCCCAGCCGGCCAGCACACCGACTGGAGGCGCCGGCGCGACGGGGCCGTGGATGACGGGCGTGGTCTCAGGCACGCAGCCGCACCCCCTCCGGGTCGACCTGCGCGAGCTGCTCGGTGACAGCCGCCCGGGCGGTCCCACCGTCGACCAGACGCACCGTCACCTGCCGCCCGGGCTCGGCCAGCGCGGCCTCCACCTGGGCGAGGCAGACCGCGCGCCCCAGCGCCGGGGACAGCCGGCTGGAGGTGACGCGGCCGCAGATCAGTCCTCGGTGGTCCAGGAGCTGGCTGCCCTCGGCCGGCACCAGCGAGTCGGGGCTCATCCGCAGGCCGACCAGCCGCTGGCCGTCACCCGGCTGACCACCCCACGAAAGCTCGGGCCGTCCGACGAAGTCGTCCTTGTCGAGCTTGACCAGCCCGTCGAGCGCGGCGCCGTACGCCTTGGTCGTCGCGTCGGTGTCCTGCCCCACGATCAGGTGTCCCTTCTCCAGGCGCAGGATGCGCTGTGCCTCGACGCCGAACGGGCGCACACCGAGGTCTCGCCCGGCCTCCAGCAGACGCTCCCACACGTGCAGTCCGTAGCCGGCCGGGACGTGCAGCTCGAAGCTGAGCTCGCCGGTGAAGCCGATCCGCCACACGACGCAGCCGGGCACACCGGCGAGCCTCCCGGTGCGCACGTGCATGTACGGGAAGGCCTCGGGTGCGACGTCGACGTCGTCGACCACCCGGGCCAGCAGGTCGCGCGAGCGCGGTCCGGCGACGTTGATGCTCGCGTAGGACGTGGTGACCGGCGTCGCGTGGACGCGCCACTGCGGTCGCTCGGTCTGCAGCCAGCTCTCCAGCCACTCCCAGACGGTGACGGCTCCCGACGACGTGGTGCTCATCAGGTAGCGGTCCTCGGCGAGGCGGCCGGTCACGCCGTCGTCGATCACCACACCGTCCTCCCCGCACATCACCCCGTAACGGACCCGCCCGACCTCCAGCTTCGACCACTTGTTGACGTAGACGAGGTTCAGCAGCCGGGACACATCCGGCCCGCGCAGGTCGATCTTCCCGATCGGGGTCACGTCGATGATCCCGACGCCGTCTCGCACGGAGGCGGCCTCGGCGACCGGGTCGCCGTAGTGGTCCGGACGGATCCACGCACCGGCGACCAATGGCGCGGCACCGTGGCTGTGGTGCCAGGACGCCAGGGGCGAGAGCCGGGTCGGCTCGCGGAGGCGTCCGGCGAGCGCTCCGAGGCTCACCGGTGCGTACGGCGGTCGCCACGTGGTGGTTCCGGTCTCGGCTATGGCGGCGCCGGTCGCCTCGGCGATGATCGCCACCACGTTGACGCTCTCCAGCTTGCCCTGTGCGGGACCCATGGTCGCGGTGGTGTACCGCTTGGCCAGCTCGGGACACCGAAAGCCCTCCTCGACCGCGGTGAACAGGTCCTTGGAGGAGACGTCCTCGGAGAAGTCGACCATGCCGTGGGTCCGTCCGCGGAACAGTGCCGGATGCGGCTCGACCGGCAGCGGTGGCGGCGCGGCCGAAGCCGTCACCGACGACTGGGCGGACCGCCGGGCCGCCTCGCGCCCGGTCGCCTCACCGTGGGCCACCAGCTGCGCACAGCTGCCGTCACCGACGACACCCCCGGTCGCCATCACGTCGCTGGGTAGCCGGGAGGCGTCCGGACGGAACCTGGCAGCGGTGTCGTCATAGCGCGGCTGGTCGCCGGCCATCGTCAGCAGGGACACCGCGGACGTCCAGCCGGTGGCGGTCACCAGCAGGTCACACTCGACCCTGCGGCCGTCGCCGAGCTCGACCGCACGCACCCGGCCGCGACCCAGCGCCCGGGTGACGTCGCCACCTCGGCGGGCGTCCACCCGGGTCACCTCGACCCCGGCGCGCTCGAGGTCCAGCGCCGTCGCGTCTCCGTCGGCGTTGGCGGTCAGGACGACGGCACGGTCGCCTGGCTTCACGGCGTGCAGGTTGACCAGCCGCCGCACCGCCGTGGACAGCATCACCCCGGGCACGTCGTTCCCGGCGAACACGTAGGGCCGCTCGATCAGGCCCGGCGCCGCGACGAGAGTCCTGGCGCGGGCCTTCACCAGCCGTTCGGCGACGTGCGGCAGCCCCCGCTGCAGGACCGATATCTCGTTCCCGTCGTAGCGTCCCAGCACGACCGCGTCGGTCAGCACCTCGATGCCCGGCGTCGCCGCCACCCGCCCGCGCAGCTCGCTCAGCGCGGTGAGGTCGACGTCGTCGCCCCATCGCAGGTGGCCACCCAGCTCGAGCTCCTCCTCGACCAGCATCACCGAGCAGCCGCTGCGCGCCGCTGTCACGGCCGCCGCCATCCCGGCCGGTCCGCCGCCGGCGACCAGGACGTCGGGGTGGGCGTGCCGCTTGTCGTAGCGCTCGTTTCCGTCGAGTGCCGACACCTTCCCAGGGCCGACGACCCCGCCGTGGGCGAACCGCTCGAGCACCCGTTCGTAGGCCGGCCACAGCCAACCCGGGCTCATGAAGGTCTTGTAGTAGAAGCCGGCCGGCAGCATCCGGCGGGCCAGCTCGTTCGCGGCCTTGACGTCGAAGGACAGGGTGGGCCAGGTGTCCTGGGAGCGCACGTCCATGCCCGGCCGCACCCGACGGTGGGCACCTCTGACGTTCGGCTCGTCGTCGACCTGCACCATGCAGCCGGGGTCGAGGTGGCTGGCGGTGAGCAGGCCTCGTGGCCGGTGGTACTTGAAGCTGCGGGAGAAGACCCGCACCCCGCAGGCAGCGAGGGCCGAGGCGATGGTGTCTCCGGCGTAGCCGGGGTAGGTCCGGCCGTTCCAGGTGAAGGAGAGGGGCTCGTCCCGGTCGATCACCTCGCCGACTCGTGGCCCGAGTCGCATGGACATCGACGGCGCCTGGTCCCGGCGACGGTTCACGACCCGCTCCCGCTGCTCGCGTCCGTCGACGGGCGCACGTCGTTGTTGGTGGTGTCCCGCTCCAGGACGAGGTACCTGCGACACCCCATCCGGTGGAACCAGCGCTCCCTGGTCCAACCCGCGGTGTTGCGGCGCAGGTAGAGGTAGCCGCGCCATTCGGCAGGCGTGGTGGTGGACGGGTCGGGGCGCGGCCGGATCTCGCCCGCGTAGCCGAACTCGTCGGCGTCGCGCGGGCCGCACCAGGGACAGGGGAGAAGGATCACTAGTGGCCGACCGCCGCGGCACCCTTCTCGCCGACCAGTCGCCCCTGCGCGAAGCGGTCGAGCCCGAACGCGGAGATGATCTCCGGTGTCTGCCCGGTCGCGATGCACTCGGCCATCGCCTCCCCGGCCACCGGTCCCGCCTTGAAGCCGTAGGTACCCCAGCCGACGTCGAGGAAGAATCCCGCCACGTCGGTGGCCCCCATGACCGGTGCGAAGTCGGGGGTCATGTCGCACAGCCCCGCCCACTGCCGCAGCAGCCGCAGCTTCGCCAGTGAGGGCATCAGCTGCAGCACGTGGCCGGCCAGCCCCTCGGTGAACTCCAGCGAGCCGCGGGTGGAGTACGACGCGAACGGGTCGACGCTGGCCCCGAAGACGAGCTCTCCTCGCGCGGTCTGGCTGACGTAGACGTGCAGGGTGCCGGAGACCACGACCGTGCGAAGGAACGGCTTGACCGGTTCGGTGACCGCCGCCTGCAGCGGGAAGGTCTGCACCGGCAGCGGCACACCGGCCATGTCCGAGACGGTGCTGGCCCAGCCGGCGGTGGCGTTGAGCACCACCGGTGTGGCGATCGGGCCGCGGTTGGTCCGAACCCCGGTCACCCGCCCTCCACTCACCTCGATCCCGGTGACTTCGGTGTGCTGGTGCAGATGGACACCGAGCCGGTCGGCGGCGCGGGCGTAGCCCCAGACCACGGCGTCGTGGCGCACGATTCCGCCCGGCGGGTGGTGCAGGGCACCCAGGACCGGGTACCGGGCCGTGGCCGAGGTGTCCATCTCGGGGACCAGCCGTTTCACCTCGTCGGGGCCGATCACCTCGGAGTCCACACCGCTGGCCTTGTTGACCTCCGCACGCCAGCGCATCGTCCTCAGCGACGTGTCGCTGTGGGCGAGGGTGAGATGGCCGCGCCGGGAGAACATCACGTTGAAGTTCAGTGCAGACGCCATACCCCGGTAGAGCTCGAGCGACCGGTCGTAGAACCGCACCCCTTCGACGGTCAGGTAGTTCGACCGCAGGATCGCGGTGTTCCGGCCCGAGCCGCCGCCACCCAGGTAGCCCTTGTCGAGCACGGCCACATTCGTGACGCCATGGTTCGCAGCGAGGTAGTAGGCGGTTGCCAGGCCGTGCACCCCGCCCCCGATGATCACCACCGGGTAGCCGCGTTCGAGCGGGCGCTCGCGCCACATCGGGGTCCAGGAGCGTCCGGTCACTCCATGCCGCAACAGCGCCAGCGCGGAGTACGCCTCAGCCATGCCGGCCATCCTCGTGCAGCCGCTCGAGCAGCTCGCGACGCCACCGCTCCGTCGCCGCGACGTCGCCGAGCGTGTAGACCTGCAGACCCGCCACCTCCGGCGATCCTCGACCGGCGTCCGCGGTGAGCCCGGTGAGCACGTCGTCGGGGCGGTAGCCGCTGCGCCGCAACAAGGTGGCGCCGTCGTGCTGTCGACGGATGAAGCGCAGGGACGTGCCGACCCCGATCCGGGCCGCGATCCGCAGCAGCCGGAGCCGGTCCACCGCACCCGGGACACCCACGTGGACCGGGCGCCGGAACCCCAGGCGGCGGACGTGCCTGATCCACCCGTGGACGGCGGCCGGGTCGAAGCACATCTGGGTGACCACGTAGTCCGCATCCGACTGCTTGGCCAGCAGCGCTCGGTCCAGCTCGGCGTCGGTGACCTGCGGGTGGCCCTCGGGGTACCCCGCGACGCCGACCGCGCGGACCCCCTCGCCCCGACCGGCCTCGCGGAGCCTGGCCACCGCCTGCAACAGCTGCATCGAGTCGGTGAAGCGCCCGACCGGACGATCGCTGTCGCCCGCTACTACGAACAGGTCGCGGACTCGCGCGCTGCCCAACCGGTCGAGCACCTCTGCCAGGTGGGCGTCGTCGCGGACCAGCCGAGCTGCCAGGTGCGGCACGGCCGCGTAGCCCCGCCCGGCCAGCTCCTCGCTGAGGGCCAGAGTCGGCTCCAACCCACGCCGCGGCGCCGAGGTCACCGTCACCGGGATCGTCGTGGCCACCTGCTCGGCCACCTCCTCGGCGGTGCCGGCCAGCGGAAGCACCTCGTAGCGCGGCTGCTGCAGGAGGTCGATGAGCACGCTCCGACGCGTCGGTCCCGAGGGGCTCACCTCATCGGCTGGGGGGTCGTCGCTCTCAGAGACGGTCACGGTAGTCCCGGTTGTGCTGCTGCAGGCCCGGGTCGGTGCCGAAGAACGCGTGCTTGGACATGTCGTCGGAGTAGCGACTCGCCTCGGGCTTGCGACCGAGGGCCTCGGCCATGCTGCGCACGTGGTGTGGTCCGGCCCCGCAGCACAGACCGAGGTACCGCACCCCGAGGTCCCACGCGGCTGTAGCGAAGCGGGCGACCTCGTACCGGTTGCAGGTGAACGGGTCGAGCGCTGTCGGGAACGCCCTGCCCTCGGACACGGCGGGGTCCTGCGAATCGCGCAGCGACTGGAACGTCGGCTGCTGGTCCCGGGTCCGGTAGGGCACCGGAAGCGCCGCCACGGGCACGTCGACCGCATCCACGATCTCGGGCAGCAGCGGCAGCATCGTGTCCGGGCCGCGGATGCAGTTCAGCCCGACGACGGCAGCGCCGTGGTCTGCCAGCCGGCGACAGCTGTCCGCCAGCGAACCGCCCTCCCGGGTCTGCGGCTGCTGGCCCGCGGCCAGCGTGATCACGGCGGGGAGGCCGGACGCTCGGATCACCTCGAGCGCGATCTCCGCCTCGCCGGCGTAGCGGAACGTCTCACCGATGACGTAGTCGACGTCCGCCTCGGCTGCCCAGGCCACCTGCTCCTCGAACATGGCGCGGGTCGCTGTGTGCGTCTCGGCGTTCTCGGGGTCGTACAGGTTGGTGTTGCACACGTTGCCTGCGAGCAGGGCTCCGGACTCCTCGGCGACCTCGCGTGCCATCGCCAGCGCCTGCCGGTTCATCTCCTCGAGCAGCCCGTCCTTGCCGACGGCTCGCAGCTTCTCCCGGTGGGCGTAGTAGGTCAGTGCCTCCACCACGTCCGAACCGGCGTGCACGAAGTCGCGGTGCAGGGCGGTGACCTGTTCGGGGTGGTCGAGCACCACCTCCGGCACGAAGGCACCGGCCTGCAGGTACCCCCGGCGCTCCAGCTCGAACAGGTAGCCCTCGGCGCACAGGAGCAACCCGGCGTCCAGCCGCTCGAGCAGCCCCTGCCGGGGCGGGCGGGTCGCCTCGGTCACCGAGCGGCCTCCGCGAGCTGGCGGCCCTTCGGCGTCTCCTTCTTCGGGTCGATGAAAGGCCTGGGAACCACCACTGCGTCGATGGCTCCCCTCGCGGCAGTGTGCACGGTCAGCTTGGAGCCGTTCTCGCTGTGCTCGACCGGGACCAGCGCGAACCCGATGTTCTTCTCGAGCCGGGGCGACCAGAACGCCGATGACACCTGACCGATCTGGTCGCCGTTCTCGGTGACCGGCAGGTAGTCGTCGAGGTACCCGATGAGCGGGTCTCCGCCGATCTCGACGCCGACCACCTTGCGGCTGACTCCCTCCTCGGCGATCCGGGCCAAGGCCTGCTTGCCGATGAAGTCGGCCTCCTGGTCCAGGTCCACCGTCCAGCCGAGACCGATCTCGTAGGGGTTCAGAAACCCGTAGTCGCTGTAGCGGTTGTTGTCCAGGGCGATGTCAGAGCCGTAGCTGAGAATGCCGGCCTCTACGCGACGGATCTGGCACGGCCCGATCACCGCCAGGTCGTGCGGGTGGCCCGCCTCGAGCAGGGTGTCCCAGAGCTTCATGGCATCCCGGCTGGCGTTCTTCAGGTAGATCTCGTAGCCGATCTCGCCGGTGTAGCCGGTGCGGCCGACGACGACCTGCATGCCGGCGAGCTCGAACTCGGCGGACCAGTAGTACTTCAGGTCCAACACCTTCTCGCCGAACAGGTCGCGCATCAGCGCCTGCGACTTCGGCCCCTGGATCTGAACCGGTGCCACGTCGGGCTCGCTGACCTGCACGTCCAGGCCGGCCTGGCTGGCCACGCCCTTGGCCCACAGCAGCACGTCCCCGTCGGCGACCGAGAACCAGAACCGGTCCTCGGCCAGCCGCAGGAGCACCGGGTTGTTGATGACGCCGCCGTCCACGTCGGTGTTGAGCAGGAACTTGTTCTGGCCCACCGCGCACTTGGTCAGGTCCCGAGGGGTGAGCATGTTGGCCAGGGTGAGCGCGTCGGGACCGGCGATCTCGACCTGCCGCTCGACGCCCACGTCCCACAGCGTCACGTCGCGCACGAGCTTCCAGTACTCGGTGATGATGTCGTCGTAGTGGCGGGGGTGGTACATGCGGTTGCACACCGTGTAGGACTGCACCCCGTGACGCTCGGAGGCGTAGAAGTACGGCGACTTGCGGATGCGCGAGTACATGTGGATCTTCGGGACGTCGTACGGAATTCGCATGATCAGCTCCAGGGGAACGGGGATCGACTGGTGGGATGCAGCTGGCCGGTCGTGTAGCGGTCGAACCGGAAGGGCTCGAGCAGCGGCTGTTTGTCGCCGAGCACCTCCCGCGCCACCAGCTCGCCCACGCCGATCAGCTTGTAGCCGTGGTTGGAGTCGGCGACGACGTGGGCGTTGTGACGAAAGGTGTCGAAGACCGGGAAGCTGTCCGGGGTGAAGCAGCCGAGGCCGCCTGAGTGCTCCTGCCGGTACAGGTGGTCGGTGCCTTCGAAGCGCCGCTGGCAATGGGCCAGCGCCGAGGTCCACATCCGGGGGAAGTCCGGGGGCGTGAGGTACTCGTCGCTGTCGGGCCCGTAGGGGTCCACCGCGACGTCGGGGGCGTGCTTGTCCACGGGCACCGGTGTGGTCCCACCCTGGACACCGCCGAAGGAGAAGTCCGGCTTGTAGTAGATGCCCCACATCTGGTCGGTGACCAGCTCGCCGTCACCGTCGTAGAGCGGTGCGTCGGAGTCGACGTGGATCACCGGCGGCGCGGCACCCCGCGCGTCGGTGACCAGCGCGGGGTCCACGCCGAGGGTGCCCTCCTGCAGGTAGAGGTAGCGCCACATGTCCACCTCCCGGCGCACATCGCCGTCGGGGGTTCGCACGTCGACCGTCTCGGGCAGACCCAGCATCTGCCAGCAGTCGCGCACCCACGGTCCCGGTGCGACGACGACCTGTTCACAGGCGATCGCTCCGTGGTCGGTCTCGACCGCGCGGACGGCTCCGTCCGCGCCGGCGTCGGTGTGGAAGCCGGTGACCCGCACTCCGGTGATGATCCGAACTCCCTCGCTCGCGGCCTTCGCGGCCAGGCCGTGCATCGAGGCCAGGTTGTTGGCGTAGCCGCCACGGTGCTCGTGCAGGACGTTCGTGATCCCCTCTGCCTGCCAGTCGCCCAGCAGGTCGACCAGGTAGTCGCGGCTGGCTGCCTCGCCCTCGACGTACGTCGACGGGTAGCCGATCTCCTGCTGCTCGGCGTGGATCTGCGCTACGCCGGCTCGCATCAGCTCGGGAGCCGCCTGCAGGTAGCCGACGGGGTGGTAGGAGAACGCGGCGGGGTCGGACTCCCAGACCGCGACGGAGTGAGCCATCAGCCGGCGCATCGCGGGCTGGAAGTAGTTGTTGCGGATGACACCACACGCGATGCCCGACGCGCCCGCGCCCACCCCGGTCTTGTCCAGCACCAGCACGTCGTGGCCCGCACCGAGGCCCCGCTCTCTCAGCTCACGGGCGAGGTGCCAGGCCGTGGAGAGACCGTGCACCCCGGCGCCCACGACGACGTGGCGCACGTCCTTCGGCACGCCGTTGGTCGAGCTGGTCGAGACCACTGCCGCTCCTGTGTTGCCATAATGGCAACGCTGTTGCAAAATCTATTGCACGCTAGCACGCGAAGGACGGGGTTGACCATGCCTGTCAACGAGGCGAACCGTCCGCTGACGACGGTGGAGAAGGCGGTCGCCGTGCTCCACGTCTTGGCGGACTCCTCCGGCGACGTGGGCAACAACGAGGTCGCCAGGCGCAGCGGCATCAACCCGAGCACCGCGTCCCGGCTGCTCGCGACCCTTGCCCAGGACGAGCTGGTGACCCGCAGCGCCGACAACGGCGGCTTCCGGCTGGGCCCGCGACTGGTCGAGCTGGGCAATGCCGCCCTGGCCAGGGTCGACATGCGCCAGCTGTGCCGGCCCCACCTGGTTGCACTGACCGAGGCGACCGGGGAGACCTCGACCATGTCGGTGCCCTACGAGCAGGGCACGATCACCGTCGACTTCGTGCAGAGTCCGTCCTCGGTGCGCAGTGTCGCCGAGGTCGGCAGGCCCAGCGTCGCCCACGCCACCGCGACCGGAAAGGTGTTCCTCGCCTTTGCCAGAGCAGCCGGTGCCTTGCCGCCCCGCCCCCTGCCTGCGTACACGTCTCGCACGATCACCGAGGTGACGGCCCTGGCCGCCGAGATCGACCGGATCCGCGCGCGGGGCTGGGCCTCGGCGGAGGGCGAGCGCGAGGAGGAGCTCAACGCGGTCGCCGCACCGGTGCTGCGGGGCGAGACCCTGATGGCCGTCCTGGGTGTGCAGGGGCCGGCCGGCCGGTTCGGGAAACGCGCCCTGCGCTCGGCCGCCGAGGCGCTCACCAGCCACTGCGCTGCTCTCACGCCTCGATAACGCCCGCGGCCGGGCACGGCGCGTCGCGGCACGGTCGGTCTCAGTTCGAGTACGGTGCTTGCGGTGGCCCGTGCTGTCGTGCCACGGTTTCCGCAACGCCAGGCAGCGGCGACTCACCTCCCGCTCGCCTGGGAGGGGGTGACAATGGAGGACCAGAGCTGGTTCTCGAGCTTCCTGACCTACCTGGAGTTCGCCTGGGAGGACGTCCTCGACCTCGGGATCGAGCACGCACTCGTGGTGCTGGTGTCCCTGCTGATCGCCACCGTCATCGGCGTCGGGCTCGGTGTCGCGACGTACCAGACCGACCGTGCCCGCGGCACCGTCCTCGCGACCACCGGTACCTTCCTGACGATTCCCTCGCTAGCCCTGTTCGGGCTCTTCATCACCATCCCCGGCCTCGGGCTGGGCGCTCGATCCGTGGTGGTCGCCCTGGTGATGTACGCATTGCTGCCGATCGTGCGAAACACGATCGTCGGACTGCGTGCAGTCGATCCGGCCGTCGTAGAGTCCGCACAGGGCATGGGCATGGGCCGACAGGCCCGACTACTGCGGATCGAGCTGCCGCTCGCGTGGCCGGTCATCCTGACCGGCATGCGAGTGTCCACCCTGCTTCTGATCGGGATCGCGGCGATCGGCGCCTACATCAACGGGCCGGGCCTCGGTGACCTCATCTTCACGGGCCTGGCCCAGATCGGGAGTGCGACCGCTCTCAACTACGTGCTGGCAGGAACTCTCGGGGTCATCGTCTTGGCCATCCTCTTCGACCTCGTCTATGTCCTGGTGTTCCGGCTCACGACTGCGAAAGGCATCCGATGACCGAGGCAAGCACGGCGAGCGACGGAACCCACAAGATCCGACTGGAGAAGCTGTCGAAACGCTTCCCCGGTCAGTCCGAGCCGGCTGTCGCCGACCTCTCGATGGACATCCCCGAGGGCGAGATCGTGATCTTCGTCGGTCCGTCGGGGTGCGGCAAGACGACGACGATGAAGATGATCAACCGGATCATCGAACCTTCATCGGGGCGGATCATCC
>CADCUJ010000100.1 GCA_902805855.1 uncultured Nocardioidaceae bacterium | reverse complement strand
CCCCGGCCACTGGGTCCCGGAGATGGTCCGGCTGGCCGGTGGAGAGTCGGTTCTCGGCACCGCGGGCGAGAAGTCGCAGCGGGTCACCTGGGACCAGGTCCGCGCTGCACGACCGGAGGTCGTGGTGTGTGCTCCCTGCGGCTTCGGGCTCGAGCAGTCGGTGTCCTTGGCACGCGACCTGGTAGCGGGCGACGTCCTTCCGGACGACGTCGATGTGTGGGCGGTCGACGCGAACGCGTCCTTCGCGCGTCCCGGCCCGCGCCTCGTCGACGGCGTCGAGGCGCTGGCCGGCCTCCTGCACCCGTCGCTTCAGCCGGACGGCTCGCCTCCGCCGCTGGCGAGGCGGGTCAGCCGCGAGTGATGTAGGAGAGCAGGTCCTGGCGGGTGACCACGCCGATCGGCTTCCCGTCCTCCTGCACCAGCAGCGCGTCGGCTCCCTCGAGCGAGGCAACCGCCTCCGCCACCGGCTCGGTGGACCCGATGCTGGGCAGCGGGTCACTCATGTGGTCCCCGACGGCATCGGCCATCCGCGCCTTGCCTGCGTAGAGCGCCTCGAGAAGCAGCCGCTCGGAGACCGAACCGGCCACCTCGGCGGCCATCACCGGCGGCTCGGCGCGCACGACCGGCATCTGGGAGACGCCGTACTCCTTGAGGATGTGGACGGCCTCCGCGATGGTCTCGTTCGGGTGCGTGTGCACCAGGTCGGGAAGCGCAGCGCTCTTGCCCCGCAGGACCTCGCCGACGGTCTGGTTGCCCTGCGCGGGGAGGAAGCCGAAGCGACCGAGCCACTCGTCGTTGAACACCTTCGCCAGGTAGCCGCGACCCGAGTCGGGCAGCAGCACCACGATCACGGCGTCCTCATCGTCGAGCTCGTGGGCGAGCCGGACCGCTGCGTGCGCGGCCATCCCCGAAGAGCCACCGACCAGCAGTGACTCCTCACGGGCGAGACGGCGGGTCATCGAGAACGAGTCGCCATCGGAGACCTCGATGATCCGGTCCGCGATCGACCGGTCGTAGGTCTCCGGCCAGAAGTCCTCGCCGACCCCTTCGACCAGGTAGGGCCGCCCGCTGCCGCCGGAGTAGACCGAGCCCTCCGGATCGGCCCCGACGATCTGCACCGCAGGGTCCTGCTCCTTCAGGTACCTGCCGACGCCGCTGATCGTGCCGCCGGTGCCGACGCCGGTGACGAAGTGCGTGATCGTGCCGTCGGTCTGCTCCCAGATCTCCGGCCCGGTCGTCTCGTAGTGCGAGCGCGGGTTGTTCGGGTTGGAGTACTGGTCGGGCTTCCATCCTCCCTCGATCTCGCGCTGGAGCCGGTCAGAGACGGTGTAGTAGGAGTCGGGATGCTCAGGGGCGACCGCCGTCGGACAGACGACCACCTCGGCGCCGTAGGCCCTGAGCACGTTGCGCTTGTCCTCGCTGACCTTGTCCGGGCACACGAACACGCACTGGTAACCCTTGGCCTGTGCCACCATCGCCAGCCCGACACCGGTGTTGCCCGAGGTCGGCTCGACGATCGTGCCACCGGGTCGCAGCGAGCCGTCCTGCTCGGCCGCCTCGACCATCCGCAGAGCGATCCGGTCCTTCACCGACCCGCCCGGGTTCAGGTGTTCGACCTTGGCCAGCACCAGCCCCTTGGCCCCGTCAGTGCTGGCCCCTAGACGCAGCAGCGGGGTGTTGCCGACCAGGTCGAGCAGCGAGCTCACGTATTGCACATCGGCCAGTCTAGGGCGGCGGTCCTTCGTACCATTGTCGGCGTGGGGAAGGTTGCAGCTGCGCGGAAGCTGGCTGCCGCGGCGGCCTACGGCGGCGGCGGGCTCTCGGTCCTGGGCGCGTCGTTGTACGGAGTGCTCGCGACCGAGGTAGCCCTGGCCCGGCGGGTGATCGGCGGGCCGCTCGATGACCCGGTGCGCGACGCCACCGGCTGGTACGGCCGGCACCGGTCGGGCCCGGCCATCACGATCGCCCTGCTCGGTGACTCCAGCGGCGCCGGGTACGGCGTGGAGCGGGTCGAGGACACCCCGGGCGCTCGCCTCGGATCCGGGGTGGCTGAGGCTGCCGACCGACGGGTGTACCTGCGCGGCCACTGCGTGGTCGGCGCGCAGACCCGCGACCTCGGCAGGCAGATCGACCAGGCCCTGGACATGGCACCCGACGTCGCGGTGGTGCTGATCGGGACCAACGACGTGACGCATCGCGTGCGTCCCTCGGAGTCGGTGCGTCTGCTCGAGCAGGGCGTGCGACGCCTGCGCGAGGCCGGGGTCGAGGTCGTTGTCGGCACCTGTCCTGACCTGGGCACCCTGGAGCTGGTCGCCCCGCCGCTGCGCCAGATCGCCCGCTCCTGGAGCCGCAGGCTCGCCGCGGCGCAGACCATCGCCGTCGTGGAGGCCGGGGGGCGCACCGTCTCGCTCGGCTCGATCCTCGGACCGGAGTTCGCAGCGTCACCGAAGGTGCTGTTCGGACCGGACCAGTTCCACCCTTCCGCCGCCGGCTACGCCAGCCTCGCAGCGGTGCTGCTTCCCTCGGTCTTGGCGGCCGCCGGGCAGACACCGCCCGGTGAGACGCAGCCGGAGGCGCGGCGCGGCGAAGGCGTGCTGCCGATCTCCTACGCAGCCGTCGAAGCGACCCGGACCCCGGGAACCGAGGTCGGCGGGACCGAGGTCGCCGGCTCCAAGCGCGGAGTCCGTGGCCGGTGGGTGACCCTGCGGCACCGCCGCCGCCAGCCGGAGGCGCAGAGCGAGTCGCCGTCGGCTGCTCCTGAGGAGGCGGCTACCGGCGCCGACTTCTGAGCGTCAGTCGCTGCCGCGCAGGATCGCCAGGATGCGCAGGATCTCGATGTAGATCCACACGATCGTCACGGTCAGACCGAATGCCGCCCGCCAGGACTCGACCTCGGGAAGCCCCGCGGCAATGCCGCGCTCCACGAAGTCGAAGTCCAAGATCAGCATCAGCACGCCGATGGCGAGACCGACGAAGCTCATCACCAGGCCGAGGCCGCCGTAGCCGTTGAAGCCGACGGCAGAGCCGAAGAATCCCAGGACGAGGTCGAGCAGGCTCACCGCGACGAAGCCGAACATCGCCGCCACGACCCACTTGCGGAACTTCGAGCTCACCTGGATGTCGAAGAACTTGTACGCCGCCAGGGTGCCCGCGACCGCGGCGAAGGTGCCGACCACGGCACCGATCACCAGGTGGCCGTCGCTTGCCCCGAAGGTGGCGTCGATGGCCTTGCTGAAGGCCCCGACGAACACGCCCTCGGCGACCGCGAAGGCCAGCACCAGCGGCGGGCTGACCACGCGCTTGAAGGAGTTGACCATCGAGAGCGCGAAGCCGGCCAGGGCACCGCCGAGACCGAGGACGTAGAGCGTGCCGATCGACCGGGCATCGACCTCACCGGTAAGGACCCAGGTGGCGGCCGCGACCAGCACCACGATGCCGAGACTGATGCCGGTCTTCTGGACGACGGTGTCGATCGTCATCCGGCCGCCGGTGCCGACCCGCTGGTCGCCGTACTCCCCGCCGTAGCCGGGCGTGGGTGGAGTGCCGTAGGCCGGGTAGCTCATTCCGCTGCCCGAGTAGGTGGTGCCGCCGCTGGTCCCTCGGCCGTTGAAGCCGTCGGAACGCGCGAAGACAGGGTTGCTGCTGCGCATGGTCTCCTCCTGGAACGTGTGGCTTCCCGATCCGGGGCCACATCGCTGTGATCCGTCGTACCGCAGATCCCATTCTACGGTGCGCTACCTGGGACAACGCTGGAATGTCGGGGACTGTTCCCGAAGGAGAGTTCGCAGGAGAGGGCTGCGGAAAGGTAAAGAACAACGTAGGGTCTCGGACTTGTGACCCCCTAACGCGGGATATAACGCCTATAGAGAGGCCAACCGGACTCATGCGACGTCAACTCGGTGTACTCGCAACAGCCACCGCCGTCATCCTCGGCTCCACCGGCGCGGCCCTCCCGGCCGCCGGCTCCCCGCGGCTCGCCACCGCCGACACCGCCCACAACCACCGCAACGTGCCGGTGCGAGGCGACGCCTTCACCCTGGCCACCTTCAACGTCCTCGGGCACAGCCACACCGCCAGGGGCGGCAACAAGCGAGGGTACGCGGGCAGTGCGACCCGGATGCGCTACGCAGTCAAGGCCATGCGCAACCACGGCGTCGAGGTCGTCGGTTTCCAGGAGCTCGAGGAGCAGCAGAAGCGCAGCTTCCGCAGCCACGTCGAGCGTCGCTGGGGCATTTGGTCCGGGTCGAACAAGACCCGGAACTCCATCGCCTGGCGCAAGGGGAAGTTCGAGTTCGTCAGTGGCGACACGATCATGATCCCGTACTTCCACGGCACGCTGCGGCCCATGCCGGTCGTCCTGCTGCGCTCCAAGGTCACCGGCCAGAAGATGTACTTCGCCAACTTCCACAACCCGGCCAACACCAGCCGTCCCGGCAACGAGGAGAAGTGGCGCGACGAGGCCACGCGCAAGCAGATCCGGCTGGCGCACGAGCTGCGTACCCGAGGCCGTGCGGTCTTCGTCATCGGTGACATGAACGAGCGGGAGGAGTACTTCTGCAAGTTCACCCGCAACGGCGACATGCGGGCCGCCAACGGCGGGTCGAACGGCGCCACCTGCCGCCCGCCGCGGCCGCCGAACTGGAGCCGCATCGACTGGATCTTCGGCTCCCGCGGAGTCGACTTCTCCGACTACCGCGCTGTCGAGTCGCGAATGGTCAACCGGGCCACCGACCACCCACTGGTGGTCAGCCGGGTGCACTGACCGGCACACCCGCACGCTGATATTGCAGGATTTTGCAATGTTGTGCCCTATTTGTCGGAATAGGGCAGAGTGACTGCCAACCTGACCAGCGCCTCTTCTCGTCACCTGGAGCCTCGTGATGCGCCGACCCACCCGCACCCTCCGCCTCGCCGCCGCGTTTCTCGTCGGCACCGGCCTGGTCCTCGTGACGACGCCGGCGAACACCGCCGGCACCACCACGGAGGACGCATTCGCTCCCGCCCCGCACGGCCACGTCAATGTCGAGATGCGCGACCCGTTCGTGATCGCCTCGTACAACGTCCTCGGCTACGCGCACACCCCACCGGGCAGCGGCTACGAAGACGGCAGGGTCCGGATGCGCGCAGCAGTGCGCAAGCTTCTGGACCACGGTGTCGACGTGGTCGGGCTCCAGGAGTTCGAGCGGCCTCAGAAGGAGGTCTTCCTGGAGGAGGTCAACAACACCTGGGGGGTCTACTCCGACGACCGCATCACGCGTGACTCCATCGCCTGGCGCAAGAGCCAGTTCGAGCTGGTCCGGGGTGAGACCGTCCTGATCCCGTACTTCTACGGCAAGCTCAAGCCGATGCCGCTGGTGCTGCTCCGGTCGCTGGACTCCGGGCAGCGGTTCTACGTCGCAAACTTCCACCTCCCGGCGAACAGCCGCCGGACCGGGGACGAGGAGGTCTGGCGCGACGAAGGCACCAGACGGCACATCAAGCTCGCCCACCGGCTTCGCGACGAGGGGGTGCCGGTGCTGTTCACCGGCGACATGAACGAGCGCGAAGAGTACTTCTGCAAGCTCACCCGCAACGGAGACATGCACGCCGCGAACGGCGGCTCGCACGTGGGGGGCGTATGCCAGCCGCCGCGGCCGCCGAACTGGCCACGGATCGACTGGATCTTCGGATCCACCGGGATCGACTTCAGCGGATACATCGCCGACGAGTCCACGAAGACCAGCGGCATCTCCGACCATCCGATGATCGTCGCGCGGGTGTCGTGACCGCTCTGCTCAGGTCGGTGCCCCCGGTGAGAGTCGAACTCACACTGAAAGGTGTTTAAGACCTCTTCCTCTGCCGTTGGGATACGGGGGCGAGATGTGGTCTCAAAGATAGGTCTTGCGAGGGTGCACCGCGTGCGCCCCGGCGACACGGTCCAGGAACAACAATCCGTGACAGTGGTCGATCTCGTGCTGTAGCGCCCTGGCCTCGAAGGCATCCGCGGTGACCTGCACGTCCTCCCCGGTCCCAGGGAGCCTGCCTGCGACGACCAGGTGGGTCGCCCGCTTCACGTCACCGGTGAGGTCCGGGACACTCATGCACCCCTCGCGCCCCTTCTCGTTGCGGGTGGCCTCGACGACCGCGGCGTTGCAGAGCACGAGCGTGCCGTGATGGGTGCGTGCCTTGGGGTGGCTGCTCACGTCGACCGCGAACACGCTGGCAGCGACCCCGACCTGTGGCGCAGCCAGCCCGACACATCCGGGTGAGACCCGCATCGTCGCAACCAGGTCCGCAGCCAGCCGAACCACCTCCGGTGCGGCGGGGTCGACGGGTGCACCTCCGGTCGAGAGCACCGGCGATGGCGCTCGTACGACGTCGAGCACCCGCCCTGGTCCCAGGTCCTGCTCGGTCCAGCGGCCGACGATGTCGTCGACGAGCCTCATAGCTCGTCGCTGTCCACGGGCCGCAGCCCCACCTCGACGCCGAGGTCGGCAGCGACGCCGCCCAGCGCGGTCTGCAGGGCCGCCACGTCGACTCCGGGCGGCAGGTCCACCTCGGCGACCAGCAGGTACAGGTCGCCGGTCAGCCGGGTGGTCAGGTCGGTGATGTTGCCGCCCACCCGTGACACCTCGGCCGCCACGGAGGACACGATTCCCGGCCGGTCGCCGCCGTGCACGGTCAAGAGGTACGACGAGCCGACCGAAGGGCGGGTCGACTCCTCCGGCACCTCCCGCACGCTCACGCTCAGCGAGCCGCCCGCGGCCAACCCGGAAAGGGCACGCTCGATCTCGGCCGAGCCGGGGAGACCCGCGCAGATCAGCATCATCGCGAAGTGACCACGAAGCAGGGTCATCGTGGAGTCCTCGAGGTTGAGCCCGAGGTCGGCCAGCACGGCCGTGGTCTCCGCGATGATGCCGGGGCGGTCGCGACCGATCACGGTGATCGCCAGCGAGCTCACGTCGGTGATCCTGTCATGCCCCACTGGCCTCGGCGGCGAGCTCGGCGGCGCGCGCGAGCACGGCATCGAGCATCGGCTCGGTGAGCTTGCCGGTGAACGTGTTCTGCTGCGACGGGTGGAAGCTGCCCAGCACGGTGACCGATGTCGAACCACCGGAGGTGACCACGGCCTCCGAGCCGTGTCCGAACCTGGGCTTCGGCCGGGGCACGTCGTAGCCGAGCGTCCGGAAGGACCGCAGCGCCGCGTCCCACCCGTAGGAGCCGAGGCAGACCACTGCGCGCAGCGACCCCTGGACCAACGAGATCTCTTTGAGCAGCCAGGGTGCACACGTGTCGCGCTCGGTGATCGTCGGCTTGTTCTCCGGTGGAGCGCACCGGACGGTGGCCACCATCCGCGTCCCGATCAGCTGCTGGCCGTCGCCGGCGTGCTCCGACCGCTCCTGGACGGCCAGGCCCACGCGGTGCAGCGAGGCGAACAGCCAGTCGCCAGAACGGTCACCGGTGAAGATCCGCCCGGTGCGGTTGCCGCCGTTGGCTGCCGGCGCCAGCCCGATCACCAGCACGCCGGGGCGTTCGTCGCCCCATCCCACGATCGGCCGGCCCCAGTACGGCTGGTCGCGGAAGGCGGCACGCTTCACCGAGGCGACGTCCTCTCGCCATTCCACCAGCCGCGGGCAGGCACGGCACACCGACATCGCGCCACCGAGAGCTCGCAGGTCGTCGATCTCCCGCGCCATTCGGTGGACGTCGACGGCGTCGTGAGCAACCGGTGCCGTCGGCACAGCTGGGTCCTCGGGCCAGCCGCTGCCCGGCGGGACCGGGCTCGGGAACCGCTCGCCGGTCAGCGGGTGTGGCAGTGCGGCCGAGGACTCTTGCGCCCGGCCGTGCGGCTCGCTCACTGCTCGGCACCTGCCAGCGACCAGGCGATGCCGTCGAGGACGTCCGCCTCCGAGGCCAGCATCGAGCCGGCCGTCGTGCGGCTGAGCACCTGGTCGAGGATCAGCGCACCCGCACCGATCACGTCGGCTCGCCCTGGATGCATGTAGGGCAGCGCCGTCCTCTCGGCCTTCGTCATGGCCAGCAGCGACCGGGTCGTCGCGTGGACGTCCGCCCGCGAGACCATCGCGTGGTGGATGGCCTCGCTGTCGTACCTCGGCAGGTCGAGGGTCGCCGCGGTGACGGTGGTGATCGTCCCGGCGACACCGATGACGGTGTGCGCCTGCTCCAGGGGTACGTCGGCGCGGGCGATCGCGGCTTCGATGTCGGCGAGCGCCTCGCGTACCTCCTCCTGGGTGGGCGGGTCGGAGTCGAGGTGGCGCTCGGTCAACCGCACCGAGCCGATATCGATCGACTCCCCGGCGAGGACCCGTCCGACGCGGTCACCCATGATCAGCTCGGTGGATCCGCCGCCGATGTCTACCACGAGGTACGGCTCTGCGAGATCCTTCTCGACGAGGCCGCGGGTGGCTCCCTGGTAGGACAACCGCGCTTCCTCGCCACCGCTGATCAGCTCCGGGTCGACGCCGAGCCGGTCCCGAACCCCGGCGACGAAGACGTCGGCGTTGCTCGCGTCCCGTGCAGCCGACGTCGCGCAGAAGCGGAGGGCGTCCACGTGGTGCTCCGAGATCAGCGCGGCGTACTCGTCGATGGCAGCGAAGACCCGCTCGAGCGCCTCGTCAGCCAGGCGTCCGGTGCGGTCCACACCCTGACCGAGTCGCACCATCCGCGACTCCCTGACACGCTCGTGCTCGGAGCCGGAGGCAGCATCGAGGTCGGCGACCAGCAGCTTGATCGTGTTCGTTCCGCAGTCGACGGCCGCGACCCTGGTCAATCCGGCTCCCCGTCGACGACCGCGCATGGCCCCGGCGCCCAGTAGTCGCCGAGCAGGTCGACCACCTCGTCGCCGAGCGGGTTGACGCCGGGCCCCTGGGCCAGTGCCTGACCGGCCAGCACGTGGAGGCACTTGACCCGGTCCGGCATGCCGCCGGCAGAGACACCCGCGATCTCCGGCACCCGTCCGATCGACTCGCGGAACCTCAGATACGCCTGGTGCGCCCCGTGATAGGCCTCGGCGAGTGCCGGTGCCGTGGCGAGCCGCTGGGTCATCTCCTGCATCAGTCCGGACGCCTCCAGCGTGCCAACCCGAGAGGCGGCGCGGGGGCAGGTCAGGTAGAACGCGGTGGGAAACGGCGTGCCGTCCTCCAGCCGCGGCTCGGTGGCGACCACGTCGGGGTTCCCGCACGGGCACCGATGGGCGACCTCGTGCAGCGAGCGAGGGGGCCGACCGAGCTGCGCCTCGACCACGGCGGTGTCGTGCGCCCCGATCAACCGATGCGCTTTCTCGGCTCGGCGGGCGGTTGGATCCTATCGGCGGGCCGCTTCTGCGAGACCCTCTCGGGTTTGCCGGCCACCTCGACGCTGCTCCAGGCGGTCTGCCACCACTCGGGCCGGTCGAAGTCAGGAGCCGCGTCCGGGTCGGTCAGCGAAGGACCTTCGGTCAACGGCTTGCCGTTCGCGTCGATCACCTGGAAGCCGATCTCTCCGGGCATCACCCAGCCGAAGCGCTCGCGGGCCTGCAGCTCTACATAGGCCGGGTCCTCCCAGCGCTGTTTCTCGCGCTCGAGCTGCTCGATGTTGGTCTGGGACTCCGCGATGCTGGCCCGTAGCTGCGCCATGTGCGAGCGCTGGTCCAGGAACGCCCGCATGCTGGAGGCATAGGACACCATCAGCACCGCGACGACGAGCAGCAGCACCACGGCTCGACCTGTCAGTCGTGGACGCTGGCGAGGGGGTGTCGTCGGAGTTGTTGTCGGGGGCGTCGTGGTCCGCGCCGTCCGTGCGGTCCCCGTCGTCCGAGTGGTCGGTTGCGCCGCGACGTGCGCTCCGGCCATGGTCCGCGCGCCGGGCGGCCGGTGTCCGGGCCGGGTCGGGCCACGAGGACCCGTCGCCCGCCGCGGCGTACGTCGGCTGCTAGGCATGGACCGCCGACCTCAGCCCTCGCTGACGGAGCGAGGAAAGGCTCCGCGACCCGCGTAACGCGCCGCGTCGTCGAGCTCCTCCTCGATGCGCAGCAGCTGGTTGTACTTCGCGACGCGCTCGGAACGAGCCGGAGCGCCGCTCTTGATCTGGCCGCAGTTGGTGGCCACGGCCAGGTCGGCGATCGTGGTGTCCTCGGTCTCACCCGAGCGGTGGCTCATCATGCACCGGAAGCCGTTGCGGTGCGCCAGGTCGACCGAGTCCAGCGTCTCGGTCAGCGATCCGATCTGGTTCACCTTGACCAGCAGCGCGTTGGCGGAGCGCTGCTCGATCCCGCGCGCCAGCCGGTCGACGTTGGTGACGAACAAGTCGTCGCCGACCAGCTGGACCCGCTCCCCCAGCGCGGCGGTCATCTCCGCCCACCCGGTCCAGTCCTCCTCGTCGAGCGGGTCCTCGATGGACACGATGGGGTACGACGCCACCAGGTCGGTGTAGTAGGCGACCATCTGATCGGCCGACTTGGTCTCGCCCTCGAACGAGTACGAGCCGTTCTCGTGGAACTCGGTGGCCGCCACGTCGAGGGCGAACACGATGTCATCGCCCGCCTTCAGGCCGGCTTGTTCGACGGCGAGGCTGATCAGGTCCAGCGCCTCGCGGTTCGAGGGCAGGTCCGGGGCGAACCCACCCTCGTCTCCCAGGCCGGTCGCGAGACCGCGGCCCTTGAGCACCGACTTCAGCGCGTGGTACACCGCGGTGCCCTGCTCCATCGCCTCGCGGAACGTCGCGGCCCCGACCGGCGCCACCATGAACTCCTGCACGTCGACTGCGGTGTCGGCGTGGGCGCCTCCGTTGAGGATGTTCATCATCGGCACGGGCAGCAGGTGCGCGTTCGGCCCGCCGACGTAGCGGTACAGCGGCAGCTGTGCCGAGTCCGCGGCCGCACGGGCCACGGCGAGCGAGACACCCAGGATCGCGTTGGCGCCCAGCGTGGCCTTGTTCGAGGTGCCGTCCAGCTCCAGCAGTCGCTGGTCGACGAGCCGCTGCTCCGAGGCCTCGAACCCGACCAGCTCGGGCCCGACCACGTCGAGCACGCCGGTGACCGCCGCCTGCACACCCTTGCCCGCGTAGCGGGTGTCGCCGTCGCGCAGCTCGACCGCCTCGAAGGCGCCGGTGGAGGCTCCGGAGGGCACGGCCGCCCGGCTGACGGTTCCGTCGTCGAGTGCCACCTCGACCTCGATGGTGGGGTTGCCGCGCGAATCCAGGATCTCGCGGGCTCCGACGGCCTCGATGGACGACAAGTCTCGTCTCCTGGGGTTGGTCTCGGGTGCGCAGGTGGGTTCTCAGCGTAACCGCGACCGTCGCAACGGCCGTGCATGGCTCACGCGGCAACGGGGAAGGATCTGACACAGACCGGCAGGCGTGACGTACGCCGGTCACGCTCGTTGCACCAGGTGGACCCGGATGAAGCCAGTCGACCACTGGCCGACTCCGACCGTGATCAGGCTGTCACCCGGCTACCAACCGAGGGAGAACACCCCGTGTCCGTGACCAGAGCCGTCTCGCTCCTCCTCACCGGAGCTCTCGCCGCCTCCCTGGCCCTGGTAGGCGCCGTCGTCACGGGGCCGCAGGCGCCTCACGCAGTGGCCGGGACCGCCGACCAGAAGTACCAGGTTCACTATGTCCCCACGGTCGGCGACAAGGTGATCCGGGTGGAGATCTGGCGCGATGCGTCCTACGACGCCCGCAAGCAGCCGGTGATCCTCACCTACTCGCCCTACAACTCCCTGAGCGAGCCGGAGACGGCACGTGACTCGGTCGGTGAGACCTTCGTCCCCCAGGGCTACGCCCGAGCGGTCGCCGACGTGCTCGGGACGCGCGGGTCCACGGGCTGCTGGGACTACGGCGGCCCCAAGGAGCAGCAGTCCGGCGTCGACGTCGTGAAGTGGCTCGCGGACCGGGAGTGGTCCAACGGGAAGGTCGCGATGATCGGCGGCTCCTACAACGGGACGACCGCCTCGATGGTCGCCGCGCGCGGCGCCGACGTACCCGAGCTGAAGGCGATCGTGCCGATCGCCGGGATCAGCCGGTGGTACGGCTACGCCTACGGCAACGGGGTCCGCTACTTCTTGAACTCGAAGGTCCCCTCCGACGAGGGCTTCGACACTCCGCTCGCCTTCGACTTCGGGTTCGCGAAGACGGTCGCGGCCGACCCGATGGGCCAGCACTTCGCGGACACGATGCGCGACAAGGCCGCCGAGTGTGGCGCCGTCGAGCACACCGAGGAGGGTTACAACCGCAACCCCGACTACGACCGGTTCTGGAAGCAGCGCGACTACCGCAAGGACGCCCGTGACTTCCGCGCCGCGGTGCTGCTCGCGCACGGCTGGCAGGACTACAACGTGAAGCAGGAGGAAGGCACCGAGCTGTTCCGGAAGATCCCGGTCGACCGGGCCTCGACGCAGGCCGTCGAGGGCGTCCCGTTCAAGCTGATGTACCTGACCCAGGGCTCGCACTCAGGTGCCACCGACGGCCCGCAGTGGGACGGGCTGCTCGAGCGGTTCTTCGCACGCACCCTCAAAGGTGACAGCACCGGCATCGCGAACGAGGGACCGGTGATCACCCAGGGCCGGACCAGCGCCGGGACTGGCGCGTTCACGACCGCCCGTGACTACCCGCTGCCCAGCACCCGGAGCACCCGGCTGTGGCTGCGCGAGGGCGGCGGGCTCGCGGCCGGACCGGACCGCTCCGGTGGCGACCACGTGGCGTCGTACACCGAGACTGGTACGTCGGTCGAGGAGGCGCCGCTGATCAACGGCCTGAGCTACCGGTCCGCGCGTCTGGAGAAGCCCGCCCGGCTGGTGGGGTCCGCGGTGTTCGACGCGCAGGTACGTGTCTCCAACGCGACGATGCACCTGACGCCGGTGCTGGTCGACATCGCCCCGGACGGCACCACGAAGACGATCGAGCGTGGCTTCCTGCACCTCGACTACCGCAACGGGCTCGCCGAGAACCAGCCGGCCACCGGTCGCTGGGTGGAGGCGAAGGTACGGCTGCTCCCCCAGGACTACACCGTGGCGCGTGGTCACCGGATCGGCCTGCGGGTGCAGAGCTCCAACACCGTGTGGGCGGTGCCGGGCAACCCCGGCAAGGTCGAGGTCGCCGAGGGCCAGGTACCGAACGTGACCCTGGGCTCCTCGCTGAGCATTCCGACCGTTGGTGAGCGCGCCGACTTCCGCTGACCGTTCGTCGTCTTCGGGCGATTCGTTGGTTTCGAGACGCCTCGGCTAGCGCCTCGGCTCCTCAACCAACCGGCTGCTCAACCAACCAGCTAGCGTTCCGCGGCGCGGACGGCGTCCATCAGGCGGCGGACAGCGGCCCTCAGCTCCTGCTCCGCGTCCAGGCCCTGCGCTCGGGCCTCGGTCACCAGCGCCAAGAGCTGGTCACCGAGCTGGTCACCGAGCTGGTCACCGGGCTGGGAAGCACCGAGGCTGGCCCCCTCCTCGCGAGGTGCGGTGAACGACCCGCCCGCGAGTCCAGCCCTCGCCGCGCGCCCGACCACCTTGTCGGCCAGGGCCAGCGCGGGAAGAGTGAGCGGAATCCCGTCCAGCACGAAGCCGCGTTGCTTCTCGACGGCCTTCAACGACTCCCAGTTCGCCTCGACCTCGGCCACGTCGGCCACGTCGAGACCGGCGAAGACGTGCGGATGCCGGTGCACGAGCTTGTCGACGATCCCGCCGGCGACGTCGTCGATCGTGAACGCCTCGTCCGGTTCGCTCTCGCTGGCGATCCGAGCGTGGAAGACGACCTGGAGAAGCAAGTCCCCGAGCTCTTCACGCAGATGGGTGCGGTCCTCGCCCTCGATCGCCTCGAGGGTCTCGTAGGCCTCCTCGAGCAGGTACCTGGCCAGCGAGCGGTGCGTCTGCTCCCGATCCCAGGGACATCCCGTGCGCAGCCGGTCCATCACCGCGACCAGGTCGAGCAACCGGGCTCCCGGCACGTCATAGGACCCGTGCAGCACCTGGACTTCGACCGGCTCGGCGCCTGCCGTGGATGACGGGCCGGAGACGAGCTCGGTGGCCAGTACGGCGGGCAGCCGCACGGACTCCTCGTCGGTGGCCAGCCACACCAGGTGGGACTCGGTGGTGGCCGCCCTCGCGAGGAGCCCGCCGGCCGAGGGGTCGGGGAGCACGTCGACCCGATGGCCCGCGGCTGCGACCGCCCGCGCGACCGGGGAGGTCTCGTCGGAGGCGGCCACCATGCCCGCGGTTGCGACCGCCCGCCAAGCGCCCCACGACATCAGCCCCGGAGCGACCCGCGGACTGGTGACCAGCAGCGTCAGCTGCACTTCTGCGACGCCGGGAGCGCGGAGACGAAGCTGGGACCCGGCTCGGCGCGCGCCCCGGCAACCGCCTCCTCCGAGGCCGGGACCGACAGGGACTGGCTCCCCGGTTGCAGGGCCCCTCGCTCGTACGAGCCGTAGCGCGGGTCCACGTCGATGTCGAGACGCCGCACGAACTGCGCGCGCAGCCGCTGTCCCTCGGCCAGCGCCTGCTCGTCGGACACCTCGCTGCGACCACTCTCCTCGAGGGACTCCCGACCGACCGAGATGAGGATCGACCTGCCTTCCTCGAAGTCCTGGATGGCCGCGCGCAGGTCCTCCTGCTCACCCTCGGGCAGCAGGCCCACGTTCGCCTCGCTCGCGGCCAGCGCCTGCGACACCTCTCCAGGGTCCGGCTCGACGCCCTCCTGCTCCCCGAACTGGCTCGACAGCGAGTTCTCCAGCAGCAGGCCCAGCGCGGCCTCGCGGTTGACCTTCGTCGCGGTCTCCGGTGCCGGCTGCCCTTGGGCCGCGGCCCCGGCCGAACCCACCGCGCAAAGGGTGCTGGCAAGGGCGTCGACCTCGTCGTGTCCGATCGTGTCCGCCCCGACGCTGGCGGCGGTGCCCGGATGCACCTCACCGCATCCGGTGAGGACCAGGACTCCCGCGGCCACCAGCAGACACGCGCGGCGTGCGTTCCGGTTGCGGATGGTCACGCGCTGGCTCCTCGAGGTGTGTGGCCGGTCCCGGACTGTGTCGGCGCCGGGTCGACGATGGTGTCGATCACGGCGCGTGCCCAGCCCAGCAGAGCCTCGTCGCGAGCCAGAGGCCCGGCCGGGGCGCCCACACCGGCACGCGGCACGAGCATCGTACGCACTTGCGGCTTCACGATGCTCTTCGGGTGGAGCCGCTCCAGCCGTACCTTCGCCGAGTCGGGCAGGTCCACCGGTGCGAACCGCACGTACTTGCCCTGCACGGTCACGTCGGTGAGCTTCGCAGCCCGCGCCCGGGCCCGGAAGCGTGCGACTTCCAGCAGGCTCACCACGGCTGCCGGCGGGTCGCCGTACCGGTCCTCGAGCTCGTCGCGAATGACCACGACGTCGTCGTCGGAGCGGACCTCGGCGAGCCGCTTGTACATCTCCAGCCGCAGCCGCTCGCTCGGGACGTAGTCGTGCGGCAGGTGCGCGTCGATCGGCAGCTCGATCTTGACGTCCTGCGGCTGCTCGCTCGCGACGCCCTTGAACTCGTTGACCGCCTCCCCGACGAGCCGGACGTAGAGGTCGAAGCCGACGTCGGCGATGTGGCCGCTCTGCTCGCCGCCGAGCAGGTTGCCGGCCCCCCGGATCTCGAGGTCCTTCATGGCGATCGCCATGCCGCCGCCGAGGTCGGAGTGCTGGGCGATCGTCGCGAGCCGCTCGTGCGCGGTCTCGGTCAGCGGCTTGTCCGGCGGGTAGAGGAAGTAGGCGTAGGCACGCTCCCGGCCGCGCCCCACCCGCCCGCGCAGCTGGTGCAGCTGGGAGAGGCCGAGGGCGTCGGCGCGCTCGATGACCATCGTGTTGGCGTTCGAGACGTCGAGTCCGGACTCCACGATCGTCGTGCACACCAGGACGTCGAAGCGCTTCTCCCAGAAGTCGAGCATGATCTGCTCGAGCTGGTGCTCGCCCATCTGCCCGTGCGCGACAGCGACCCGCGCCTCCGGGACGAGCTGGCGGACCCGGGCGGCGGCCCGCTCGATCGTCTGCACCCGGTTGTGGATGTAGAAGACCTGTCCCTCCCGCAGCAGCTCGCGGCGCACCGCGGCCACGAGCTGGCGGTCCTCGAAGGCCCCGACGTAGCTGAGCACCGGGTGGCGCTCCTCCGGCGGGGTGGTGATCGTCGACATCTCGCGGATACCGGTGATCGCCATCTCGAGCGTGCGCGGGATCGGCGTCGCCGACATCGCCAGGACGTCGACCGCGGTCCGCAGCCGCTTGAGCTGCTCCTTGTGCTCGACGCCGAACCGCTGCTCCTCGTCGACGACGATGAGGCCGAGGTCCTTGTAGGCGATGTCGGGGTTGAGCAGCCGGTGCGTCCCGATGACGATGTCGACCGAGCCGTCGGCGAGCCCGGCGAGGGTCTCGCGGGCCTCCTTGTCGGTCTGGAACCGGCTGAGGCCCTTGAGCACGACCGGGAACCCCGACATCCGCTCCGCGAAGGTCGAGAAGTGCTGCTGCACGAGCAGCGTCGTCGGGACGAGGACGGCGACCTGCTTGCCGTCCTGCACCGCCTTGAACGCCGCCCGCACCGCGATCTCGGTCTTGCCGTAGCCGACGTCGCCGCAGAC
>CADCUJ010000099.1 GCA_902805855.1 uncultured Nocardioidaceae bacterium | reverse complement strand
TGGCTGCGACACACGGCCCGGACCTCGCCAACGTCGAGACGACCACTGATCTTGTTCGCGGGTCCGGCGCCCTTGCCGGCGTCAACGCCTCGTTCTTCATGCTCGGAGCGCAGCACCCCGGTGACCCACAGGGCCTGGGTCTCTATGCCGGGCAGCTGCTCAGTGAACCCACACTCGCGCCGGCGGAGGTCGACCTCATGGTCGACGCGGAGACCAACCAGGTCCGCATCGAGCGCCTCGGTTGGTTCGGAATGATGCGCAACCGTTCCTCGGGCGTCCGGCTCGCACTGGAGTCGCTCAACAGCACGCCCGCGGTTCCTCGCAGGTGCGCCGAGCAAGTCGACCAGACGAGCTGCGACGCCGACGGCGACCTCGTCCGTTTCACCCGGGCCTTTGCGGTCTCGACCCCGTCCGGGTACGGCGTGGAGGTCGTGCTCGGCAAACAGGGCTGCGTCGTGCGGCGCGCGCAGACCCGGGGCACCACGCTGACCAGTAGCCAGACGGCGCTACAGGCGACCGGCAGCGACACCACGGCGCTACTGCGGGCAACCAGAAGCGGATGTCTCGACGCCCGGCTGCACCTGTCTGACAGCAGCGGGCAGCGTCTTCAGACGGATGCGAACACGTTCGGCGTGAACGGCCGGCACCGGCTCACCTCAGGTGGTCAGGTGGTGGCGCCGACGGGCACGGGCAGCTTCTTCGAGCGCAACCCACGCACCATCGCGGGGACGACCGCCCAGGGCGTCGTCGTACTGGCGACCATCGACGGGCGGCAGTCTTCCAGCGTGGGCACATCGATCGAGGAGACAGCGGCGGTCGCGGACTCACTGGGCATGCATGAGTCGGTGAACCTCGACGGCGGCGGCTCGAGTGCGATGTCAGTGGGCGGTGAGCTGGTCAGCCGGCCGAGCGACCCCACCGGTGAGCGGGCGGTCGGCGACGCACTCGTGTACATCGAGTAGCGGCAGTGGCAGCCGCCCGGTGAGACGGGCTCCACCGTGATCGTCTTCGTCGGTCCCGGCGAGACCGGTGAGCTGCCCCAGATAGGCGGCAGCTGAGTCAGGGACCGGGCACGAAGGACTTGAACCGCCGGGCCAGGTCCCGGTCGCCGTCGAGCCGCAGCCCCTGGTGCTCTGGTGTCAGGCGGCCCAGCGCGTACAGCAGCACCGACGTGTCATCGCCGGTCACCGTGACGGCCGGGTCTGGGACGTCGTCGATGAGCAACGCGCCGCCGCTCCAGCGTCCGCTTATCCGCAGCGAGTCTGCGACCAGCGCGAAGGACGTACCGTCCGGGGGCACCGCGGGGCTCCCAGCCGCCAACACCGGTAGGAACGCGGTAAGGAAGGCGGTCGTCGACGCCACGACGTCGTCGGCCAAGGCGTGCTGCTGGCCGGTCGCGTCCCGGAAGTCGTCGCCGTGGATGCCGGCCTCCATGACGAAGACGTCCAGGGCGACCCCCAGCGGTACGTCGCCGTAGGGCATCGGCAGGGGCCGGGCGGGATCTGCCTCGCCCAGCGCGGCGAGCTCGTCGAGGAGCTCGGCCGCGGTGCCGCCCAGCGCGCCGCGGGTCTCCTGGCTCGTCGCGTGCTCGGCGAGCTGTCGTCCGTCGGCCCTGCCCTCCTGGGCGAGACGCAGGCGACGTACGGCGTCGGCCTCCATCGAGACGCCCCAGACAGCATGTCGCGTCAGCTGCGCGACGTCCCAGTCGCTGCACCGGGTCGGCGTTCGCCACTGACCGGGCTCCAACGCGGCAAGCAGCTCCAGCACCGCCCCCCACTCCCGCTGCAACGTCTGCCTCGCCTGCGGGACAGTCGGACTCATCGGTTCACCCCCTGGGCCGTCGCGGCCGCGTCGCTGCGTACGAGTCGAAGCAGGTCCCGAGACGATGCAGCCGCCCATGACGCCTGCATGCCGTCGTTCATCCGGACGGCTGCCTCGAGGAGCCGGGTTGCTCTAACGGGGTCACCCGCCGCGTGCGCTGCCAGCCCGGCGAAGTGGGAGACGGCGCCGAGGCAGAGCGCCCCCGACCCCAGCACCACGGCGTGCGACTCCCAGGGCTCGAGCTGCGCTGAGAGCTCGACTGCGGCAGTACGGTCGCCCAGTCCATGGGCACACTCTGTCAGCACGGCCAGCAGGTAGGTCCGGCTCAGGTCTCGGGGAAGCGTCGAGAAGCCGGCTCCGGCGTGCACCTCGAAGTGTGGGAGCGCTTCGTCGTACCGGTGTGCCCGGACGAGCGCCGTAGCCAGGACCGGCGACCAACGATGCGGGTCCTCCGGATGCAACGACTCCAGCAGCGGGACGACGTCCGCGGGCTCACCGCGCAGCGTGCACAGCTCCAGCAGCTGTACGGCGTGCACGCGCAGGAAGTCCTGGTAGTGCCAGCGTGCGCCCTCCTCGCGGAAGCGGGCGACCAGCGGGGCCGCTTGTTCGGAGTCACCCCGCAGCAGGGCCCGCATCGCCGCCCACATCGGCGGGTACCACAGGTACAACGGACGGCCGAGGTGCTCGATGAGAGACTCCGCCCGCGACTGGGCCGCATCAGCGGTGGCCAGGTCACCTGCCTCGAGCCCGTCCATGAGCTGCAGCCGAGCGGCCTCGAGCTCGGTCTCTGCGTCACCCGCGCGGTGGGCCGCCTCGGCCGCTGCGCGCACCGCCTGGATCCGTCCGGCCAGCTGCAGGGGCTCTGTCTGACCGGCTCGGGCGGCGAGCAGCGCATAGGCCAGCGCACCCTGGGAGCCGCTGTCTCGAGCCAGCTCCACCGCGGCCGCGCAGGTGAGTGCCCCGGACTCCAGGGAGCCTGCGTAGATCTGCGCGCGGCCGAGTGCGGCCATGCTTCGCGCGCGGAGGTCGACGGCTGCAGGATCGGCCGCCGCTGGGTCGAGCGAGGCCAACGCCTCGGTCAGCAGGCGGGTCCCGCTCTCCCCCCAGCGGCTGCGAGGCAGGCGGCTCGCGAACAACGCCTCCTCGTAACCGAGAGCGGCGGTGACGTGCTCCTCGACGCCCCCACTGTCACGCGCGAGATCGGCCGCCACGACGAAGGTCCGCATGGCGTCCTCGAGTCGCCCCGACCGGCGCTGTGCGTCGCCCAGGAGCAGCCGGCGACGCAGGGTGGGCGCGTCGTCGGCCTCGGCTGGGAGGTCGAGCGCGCGCTGGAGCAGAGAGGCAGCTCGCTGCGGGGCGCTGTTGAGATGACGGGCAGCTGCATCCTCCAGGTAGTCACCTGCCTCAGCGGCCAGGGCCTCGCGCGTGTGCCCGCTGTCGAGCTCGTGCGCCAGCCGGGGCATGCTCTCGCAGGCAGCCGCCAGGTGCACGCCGACGGCTTCGTCGGAGAGCTGGTCGGTCCCCATCTCCTGCAGCCACCGGGCGAACCTGAAGTGCAACCGCGCCCGGTCCATCCGGGGAAGGCTCCCGTAGGCCACCTCGCGCAGGAGTCCGTGCCGGTAGGTGTAGGACTCCCTGTCGACCTCATGCGGGTGCGGACCGAGCAGGAGGCCGTAGCCGGTCAGCAGCTCCAGGGCCTGGTCCGGGCCGGGTACGTCGAGCACCGGCAGCGCGCTGGAGGGGAAGGTGCGGCCCGGAATCGATCCCGAGTGGATCACCTGCCGTGGCTGGTCGGGCAGCCTGTCGAGCTGGCCGAGGTAGATCGCCTGCACCGTGGTCGGGACACCTCCGCCCGTGGCAGCACCCACGAATCGCCAACCACCGTCTGGTTGCTCTTCCAGCTCACCAGACTGTGCCCAGGCCCGCAGCAGCTCCTCGACGAAAAGCGGGTTACCGCCCGACGCGGCTGCCAACCTGTCCAGTACGGCTGTGGGGAGCGCGCCGCGACCGACCAGCTGCTCGGCCATCTGCAAGGTGGCAGCGGGTGTGAGCGGGTCCAGGTGCAGCTGGGTCAGTCCCGGGGTGCTCTGCAGCGCCTCCAGCGCGGCAATCGGACGACTGGTGAGCACGACGAGGCGGCCGCGGTCGCTGGAAGCATGGATGGCCGCAGCGAGGAACTCCAGCAGGTCCGGGTCGGCGTGGTGCAGGTCCTCGACAACCCACGTCGGAGTGGTCGAGCCCGGGTGTGCGTCGAGCGTGCTGATCCAGGACGCGTAGAGGTCGCCGGGCTCGGCGTCGAGGTCCCGATCCGACAGCAGCGAGTGCACGTGTTCGGCGGCGATCTCGGCGCGCCGCGGGGAGGCTCCCCGGCTCGTCAGCCGGGCGACCACCGCGGACCGCACCCTGGTCTCCTCGGCGTCGGGGCCCAGGCTCTGGCGCAACAGGCTCGCGATGGACCGGTACCCGCTTCCTTCCCCCGGTGCTGCTGCCGTGGCCCACACCGTCCCGCCTGCGGCACTCACCCGAGCGGCGAGGTCACTGACCAGCCGCGACTTCCCGACTCCGGGCGGGGCGGTGACCAGCCACGCCGCGGGCCTGCTGCCGGCTCGCTCCCACGCCCGCAGCAGCGCGGTGATCTCCTGGTCGCGGCCCGACGTCGGCGTCTCACCGCCCAACAGGACAGCTGTCCTGAGCGACTCCGTCCGCGGGTGCAGCACCTGCCAGCCGGTCACCGGCGAGGACTTGCCCTTGAGGCTCAGCGCGCCCAGCGGCTCGAGAAGCATGGTGGACTCGACGGCCAGGGCGGTGTCTGCCCCGACCAGCACTATCCCTGGTGACGCCGCCGACTGCAGCCGGGCCGCAACGTTCACCACGTCACCGGTCAGCCGCCAACCCTCTCCACCGGCGCCTTCGGTGATCACCACCTCGCCGGTGTTGACGCCCACCCGAACCTGCAGCGCCCCGCTCTCCAGGTGCAGGGCGGCGCCCGCCCGCGCCACGCCGTCGACGATCGCCAGTGCAGCGCGGACGGCCTGCTCGGCGTCGTCGTCATGGGCGCGGGGCACGCCGAAGCTGCCCACCACCGCGTCACCGATGTACTTCTCGACCGTCCCCCCGTGGCGAATGATCGCCTCACGAGCGCGGGCGAAGTAGGCGCTCTGGATCGCTGCCACGTCCTCGGGATCCAGTCGCTCGGACAACGGGGTGAAGCCGACCAGGTCCGCGAACACGACGGTGAGCACCCGTCGAGATGCTCGTACCATGCACCGCCCCTGTCGTGGTACCCAGCCGTTCCGGGTCGGTGAATGATAGTCCGCGGGACCTGGTGGGCCGTGCTCAGTTGTTCTGGGCGTAGTGCGCAAACACCTCGGTCATCTTCGCGGTGAAGGCCGCCAGGTCGTCAGGCTTGCGGCTGGTGACCAGCTTGCCGTCCACGACGACCTCCTCGTCGATCCACTCGGCGCCGGCGTTGCGGAGGTCTGTCTGCAGGCTGGGCCATGAGGTCATCGTCCGGCCCCTCACCACATCGGCCTCCACCAACGTCCATGGGGCGTGGCAGATGGCGGCGACCGGCTTGCCCGCCTCGAAGAACGAGCGGATGAACTCCACCGAGTCCTTGTCGGTGCGCAGCATGTCCGGGTTGGCCACGCCCCCGGGGAGCACCAGGCCGACGAAGTCGGCCGGGTCGGCCTCGGCGGCGCTCTGGTCCACCGGGAAGGTGTCGGCCTTGTCGAGATGGTTGAACGCCTGGGTCTCGCCGCCCTGCGGGGCGATCAGCCTCGGCTCGCCGCCGGCCTCCTGGACCGCCTTCCACGGCTCGGTCAGCTCGATCTGCTCGACGCCCTCATTGGCGGTCAGGAAGGCGACCTGCTTTCCGTGCAGCTGGTTCTGTCCGGTCTCGGTCATGACTCCTCCTCGGTCGGGATCTCGGGTAGGTCTCTGTCTCCGTACTCGTGCTGCCCAAACATGGGTTGTTTGCGCACCGGCACCTCGGGCACACGAGAACCAGGGAGGGAGGACTCCTTGACTACCCTGAGACGGGACGTCGGTGCGTGGCTGCGAGACCACCGGCGGGACGCGGTGTTCTGGACCGGTGTGGTCCAGCTGGCCAAGACCGTGCTCGCGGCCACGCTCGCCTGGATCGTCGCCGCGGACCTACTGGACCTGGCGCAGCCGTTCCTTGCTCCCTGGGCCGCGCTGCTGGTCGTGCACGCCACCGTCTACCGCACGTTCTTCCGTGGCGTGAAACAGGTCGGCGCCACGGTGGTCGGGGTCGTCCTTGCCTGGGCGACCGGCAACCTCCTCGGGCTGGACCCGCTGGCGATGGCGGTCATGCTGCTGGTGGGGCTGGCGGTTGGCCGGCTGCGACCCGTGCACGAGGAGGGCACCACCGTGGCCACCACCGCGGTGATCGTGCTGGCGACCGGCTTCAGCGGCGAGGACACCATCTTGGTGATGCGGCTGATCGACACCGCGATCGGTGTCGGTGTCGGGCTGGTCGTCAACCTCCTCGTCTGGCCCCCGCTCCTCGACCGGGCGGCAGCGCGGGCGATCGACCGGATCGACGACGGCGTCGGTCAGCTGCTGTGCGACATGGCAGCAGGTCTCCGCGGAGCTCCTGACCAGAAGCTCGTCCTCCGGTGGATCGAGGCCTCGGAGAACCTCGACCACGACATCGACCACGCCTGGGCGCTGGTTCGACAGGCCCGCGAGAGCGGTCGGCTCAACCCGAGACGTAGCGCCGGCGACGTGCGACGAGCCGGGGAGTTCGGGGACGTCCTGTTCCGGCTCGAGCAGTCAGTGGCGGACGTGCGCAGCATGGCACGTACGATCGACCACTCGGTCGTGAACGTCTTGCAGTGGCACCCCCGTTTCCGTGAGGAGTGGCTCGTGCTGGTCGAGGAGACCGGGCTCGCGATCCAAGCCGCCGACTCCGTCCGCCTCGGTCGGGCCAGGAGCCGACTGCGTCACCTGGCAGACGACCTCTCCACCGAGGATCTGGCCGCCCTGCACTGGCCCGAGTACGGCGCTTTGATCGCCAACCTGCGCAACATCATCACCTCGATGGACGTCGTGGCCGACAGCAACCCGGTCACGCCGCGTCTGGTTCGCCACCCGGACCGCGCCGGCGGGCTGAGCTCACGATGACCGCAGGCGAGAAGCCAGACCCACCCGCCGGGCAGTCCGAACGCCGCCGCAGGCTCGCCGCCCTGCTCGACGCCACGATGCCCGAGAGCACCCGAGACGACCAGCCGGAGAGCGGCGCTGACGACCTGCCCGACGACGGTGGTCATCCGGCCGCTGAGCAGCAGCTTCGCGACGACGTACCTCCGCACCATGGCTGAGGCAGGCTCACCAGCCGTGACCGGACTCCGACCACGCCTCCCGACCTGCGACGAAGAACTCCTCCAGCGCTGAGGTGGACCCCAGGGAGCCCAGGGCGCGAGCGGCGCCGAAGGGTGCGTTCCAGAACTCGCCGCCCAGACGCCGCGACACGCTGACGTAGCCGTAGGGCTCGTCCAGAAAGCTGTCCCCGGGGGACAGCCCGTAGGTGACCTGCTCGACCTCGATCGCGATGTCGAAGTGCTCGGGCCACAAGACCGGCTCCGCACCAGGACAGAAGCGTCGCAAAGCGGTGTCACCGTCTTGGAAGGCTCGGGCGAGGAACAACGCTGCTTGCCGGTCGATGCTCACCTCGTCGCCCACTTCGAGGCCCGGCCCGTCGGAGTAGACGTCGTCGAGTCGCCGTGGCGTGACGCCCGCGTCCGCGCCGATCTCGTCGTAGGTCCGGCCGGTCATCGAGATCCGCCGGCTGCCCATCACCAGGTGGTCGGCCTCGACGCGCAGGTCCGGCTCGGTGACGGTGCCGAAGCCGGCCGGACGGGTCCGCAGCTCGATGCGCCGACTGGTCTCGAACTGTGGGCCGGCGAGCAGCAGCTCGGCCACGCCGTGCAACGAGGCCCGGGTCCGGCTCAGCTCCCCCCGCTCATGGCTGGTCACGGGTGGCGCCCTCCGAGAGCAGGTCACGGATCTGGGTGAGCAGGGTGACCTCCTCCGAGGGAGGTGTCGGCTCCTCACCCTTGGCGCGGCGCTCCTGGATCTTGTTGTAGGGGACCACCACGAAGAAGTACACGACGACTGCGATCACCAGGAAGGAGACCACTGCGGTGATGAAGGGACCGACGACGAGGTCACCGATCGCCACGGCGTCGAAGTTCGGCGGGCCGCCGAAGACGATGCCGACGAGGCTCATGATCACCCCGACGAACGCGGTGACCACGGCCGCGAAGGCCGCGCCGATCACGAAGGCGACCGCCAGCTCGACGAGGTTGCCTCGCATGATGAACTGCTTGAAACCTTCGAGCATGTGCCTTCCCCTCTCACACCACGGCTACGAGTGGATGGTGATCGACAGGAAGCCGGACACCCCCGCTGCAGCCAGGCTTATCGCAGTCGACTCCGGGACGGCAAGGATCACCAGTCCTCCGGAGACCATGGAGGAGCCGGTGTCGACGCGTCGGGGTAGCGCGATCACCGGCGCGTCGGTGGCCACCACGTCGGCGCCTGCTTCGCCGCTCGGGTCCGCAGCGAGCACGTCGACCCGGTCACCGATCCGCAGCAGCGCCACGGCGCCGGGGTCACCGATCCGTACTGGCGCTGCAACCCTGCCGGGGTAGGCGGCGAGCATCGACCCGGACAGCAGACGTACGTCGGTCAGCGGCTCACCAGAGCGCACGGGTCCAGCCGTCGTGCGCCCGACCACCTCGGTCGCGGTGTGCAGCAGGCCGGACGGGACGCTGTCGTGGTGGAAGGCGACCCTGGTGAGGTCACCGAGGCGTACGACGCTGCCGCCCGGGATGTCACGTGCCGCGGTCAGCACCGAGGTCGTCGGGACCGCAGGGCCGGACACCGTCTGTAGCCCGGCGGCAACGGCCACGCCTGCGGCCAGGGCGGCAAGCAGCCGCCTACGGCGCAGGACGGCTCGACGCAGTCTCCTGCCCAGGCGCGCGAGTCGGTCCATGCCTGCCGAGGCTAGGCCGTTTCCGCCGGACCTGTGGCCGGCTGTCCACAGGCGTGGTCGCGGTCGCGTCCGGCCTGGCTACGAAGCGGCAGCCCGGGCCTTCGGCTTCTCCGCGGAACCCCCGCGACCCGAGCCGTTGCCGGACGTCTCGCTCGACTTCGTGCCGGGCTTGTCGCCGGACTTCTCTGCCGATTTCTCTGCCGATTTCTCAGCTGACTTTTCTGGCGATTTGTCAGCCGACTTCTCAGCGGCGTCGCCCGGCTTGGACTCCGAACCGTTCTTGGCGGCGGCGTCCTGACGACTGTCGGTGCGGTAGAAACCGGACCCCTTGAAGACCACGCCGACGGCGTTGAAGACCTTGCGGAGCCGGCCGTCGCATCTCGGGCAGACGGTGAGCGAGTCCTCGCTGAAGCTCTGCACCTGCTCGAAGCTGTGCTCGCAGTCCTTGCACGCGTACTGGTAGGTCGGCACGCTGGTCCTCCACTTCCTCACCCGAGGCTGCCCGGGGTGGTGCCGCTGGCACTCGCCGGGTGCGAGTGCTGATTATGACAACGCAGCGCCGTTTCGCAAACTTCCCGGGGAGCGGGATGCCTGGACGCAGTCCAGAGTGCAGCAGACTGTTCGCGTGGACGATGACCTCGAGGGCATGACGAGAGAGCAGTTGATCGCTGAGGTGATCAAGCTCCGCACCCCCATCCGCAGCCATCGCGACAGCTCTGGCCACGACTTGTGCTGGCATCACCCCGACCTCTGGCGGGCTCTGCCGGAACCGATCGAGCCCGACATCGCAGTTCCGCCGTGGCCGCAGTTCCTGCGTGGATGCGTCGCGTACCGACAGTCACTCGAAGAGCAAGCACCCGGAGCCCGGTCCCACGATGCGGAGTATGGCGAGAAGTCGCCCTGACCGACCTCCTTGCGCGCCAGTCACCAGTGGTACCTGATCACCAGGCCCGATGATCGAGACGAGCACCGGGCTGTCGCGGGGACGTAGCTCGGGTGCTGATCGTCGACACCTCCAGAGCAGGGACGGTGGGCGTGAGAGAGAATCGCTGCCGTGCCCGAGCCAGAGTCCACCGTCGGCGGGTCCGCCGCCGAAGCTGCGGAGCGACTGCTCGGCCCCTCGCCCAACCGGCCCTCCGGCCAGGCGGCCGGCACGCAGGGACCCGGGTCGTCACGGCGGCGCGGGTTCCGGTCATGGCCCCGGACGGGTCGCTGGGCGACGTACCTCGCGGTCCTGCTGGTGCTCGCCCTCGTCGCGGTCCTGGTCGCGGCCACGGTGACGATCCGCCGGTCCTACCCGACCGTCAGCGGGGAGATCCGGGTGCCCGGTCTGGGCGCTGAGGTGGACGTGCTTCGTGACGAGAGCGGGATTCCCCAGGTCTACGCCGACACTCCGCACGACCTGTTCTACGCCCAGGGCTTTGTGCATGCGCAAGATCGGTTCTTCGAGATGGACTTCCGCAGGCACGTGACCTCGGGTCGGCTCTCGGAGCTGCTCGGCCGGGACGCACTGGAGACCGACAAGTACGTCCGCACGATGGGCTGGCGGCGGGTGGCGGAGAAGGAGCTGTCGCTTCTTGAGCCGGAGACGCTGCGTTACCTGGAGGCCTACAGCGACGGGGTGAACGCCTACATCAGCCGCCACGACCCCTCCGAGATGTCCTTGGAGTACACGCTCCTCGCGGTCGACGGGCTCGACTACCGGCCGGAGGAGTGGACACCGGCGGACTCGGTCGCCTGGCTCAAGGCGATGGCCTGGGACCTGCGCGGCAACATGGAGGAGGAGGTCGACCGGGCGATCGCCTCGGCACGGCTCAGCCGAGCAGAGGTCGAGGCGCTGTACCCGCCCTACCCCTACGAACGGCATCGCCCGATCGTCGAGCAGGGCGGGCTCGTGGACGGCATCTTCGAGCAGGACGCGCGCGGCAGCGACACCAGGAACCCGGCACGGCCGGCTCCTTCCGGTCAGGTGGTGGACGCACTCGAGCGGATGGACCGCAGCCTCGAGGCGATGCCCGAGCTGCTCGGCTCCGGGACCGGAATCGGCAGCAACGGCTGGGTCGTCGACGGCGAGCGCTCGGCGACCGGGCAGCCGATCCTGGCCAACGACCCGCACCTGGGGATCTCCGTCCCGGGCATCTGGCACCAGATGGGACTGCACTGCCGTGTGCTCAGTCACGCGTGCCCCTTCGACGTCTCCGGCTTCACCTTCTCCGGCCTGCCCGGGGTGGTGATCGGCCACAACCGGCAGGTGGCCTGGGGGTTCACCAACCTCGGGCCGGACGTGGTCGACCTGTTCGTGGAGAAGGTCCGGGGAGACCGCTACCGGTACGAAGGGAGGGGCCGTCCGCTGAGGATCCGAGAGGAGACGATCGAGATCGCGGGAGAGGACGAGCCGTACACCTTCGAGGTGCGCTCCACCAGGCACGGTCCCCTGCTCTCCGACGTCTCTGAGGAGCTGAGCAGGGTCGGTGCCAACGTCCCTGCCTACACGGATGCCTCCTCGCGTCGAGCCTCACCGGAGAGCGGTTACGCCGTCTCGCTGTCCTGGGCGGCGCTGACGCCGGCGCGAACCGCGGACGCGATCTTCATGCTGGACACGGCCGGGAGCTGGGGGGAGTTCCGGGCGGCCGCGGAGCGGTTCGCTGCCCCTGCGCAGAACCTGCTCTACGCCGACCGGGACGGGCACATCGGCTACCAGGCGCCCGGGCTGATCCCGATCCGGAAGGCCGGGAACACCGGGGATTACCCGCTGCAGGGTTGGCGCTCGGCCAATGACTGGACCGGGGACTTCATCCCGTTCGAGGCGCTGCCCAGCGTCCTCGACCCGGCAGAGGGGGTGATCGCGTCGGCGAACCAGGCCGTCATCGGTCGCGACTATCCCCACTACCTGGCCGACACCTGGGCCTACGGCTACCGCAGCGACCGGATCCACCGGTTGCTGAACAGCAAGGTGCGCCTCGGCGTGGAGGACATGGCGGCTCTGCAGCTCGACGACCGGCACGGGTTCGCGCCGGAGCTGGTCCCCTACCTCCTCGACATCCTGCTGCCGTCGCAGTACCTGTCCGGCGGGCAGCGGCTGCTGCAGGGATGGGGCTTCCGGCACTCCGCGGACTCTGCCGCCGCCGCCTACTACAGCGCCGTGTGGCGCCAGACGCTCGAGCGCACCTTCCACGACGAGCTTCCGGAAGCGGTCTGGCCGGAGGGCGGCGACCGGTGGTTCGAGGTGATGCGGCGGCTGCTCGCCGAGCCCAACAACCCGTGGTGGGACGACGTCACCACCGACACCATCGTGGAGACCCGTGACGAGATCTTGTACTCCGCCCTCGTCGGAGCCCGCGACGAGCTGGTGAGGCTGCAGGCCCGTCGACCGGCGGAGTGGACCTGGGGTCACCACCATCGGATGGACCTGGAGCACCAGAGCCTGGGCCAGTCCGACCAGGGGCTGGTCCGGTGGCTGTTCAACCGTGGCGGGTACCAGGTGGGCGGTGGACCGGACCTGGTCAACGCCACGAAGTGGGACGCCTCATCCGAGGAGTACGACGTCACCGCGGCGCCGTCGATGCGGATGGTGGTCTCGCTGGCCGACTTCGACGACTCCCGGTGGGTCAACCTGACGGGGGTCTCCGGCCACGCCTTCCACGACCACTACGTCGACCAAACCGAGCTGTGGCTCGAGGGGTCGACGCTGCCGTGGTACTCGTCGCGGCCGCAGATCGAGGAGGTCGCCGAGGACGTGCTCACCCTGGTCCCGTCGGAAGCCGGATGACTCCCTTCTCGGTGACCATCGCGCTCACCGGGCGGTCGTGCTGCGCCGCCGGCACCCGGTCGACCAGCTCGCCGTCGTGGAGCAGGACGCACACGAAGGTGCCGACCGGGACCCGGGAGAGCACTCGGTCGTAGGACCCGCCCCCTCGGCCGAGCCGCATCCCGGTGCGGTCGACCGCCACCCCCGGGCAGAGCACAACGTCGGCGGTCGCGACGGCCTCGACACCGAGACGTGGCCCGGTCGGCTCGAGCAGTCCGCGCCCGGCCGCGACCAGACCGTCCGCGCCCGAGTACGTTGCCCAGTCGAGGTCGCCGTCGGGCAGGAGTACCGGCAAGATCACCCGCCTCCCGAGGGCATGTAGCTGCTCGAGGAGGGGGCCGGTCCCCGGTTCGGCACCCACCGACACGTATGCCGCCACCGTGGCCGCCCGACGTACCTCTGGGGTCTCCAGCAGGTGCGTCGCGATCGCTGCTGCGTTCAGCGGGACGGCCTGGAGCGGGTGGCGCCGGCGCGCTGTCAGCAGCTGGTCGCGCAAGGCGGTCTTCTGCGCCGCGATCGCGTCGTCGGGGTCCATGCTCCGCGACGTTAGCGACCTCCGCGCCTACGCATACCATCGGCGGCATGAGCGACGAAGGTCTGCAGCAGGCCCGCACCAAGATGTCGGAGGCCGGCGTCGACCCGGTGGCGATCGACGTGTTCGCGCACTACTACCGGCTCGTCGAGGGCGGTGAGACGGGGATGGTGCCGGAGTCGTCGATCGAGCCGTTGGACATGGAGGCGCTCGCTGACGTCGAGGTGGGCGAGCAGCGCGCTCAGGAGGCGATCGCGGAGACGGTGGTGATCAAGCTCAACGGGGGGCTGGGCACCTCGATGGGCATGGATCGCGCAAAGTCGCTCCTCGAGGTCCGCGACGGCTTGAGCTTCCTCGACATCATCACGCGGCAGGTGCTTGCGCTGCGCGAGAGGTACGACGCGACGCTGCCGCTGATCTTCATGAACAGCTTCCGCACCCGTGAGGACACGCTGGCGGCGCTGCGCGGGTACGACGAGCTGGTGGTCCCGGCCGGCGAGGGCGGCGAGCTGCCGCTGGACTTCCTGCAGAACAAGGAGCCGAAGCTACGAGCCGACGACCTGACCCCGGTCGAGTGGGAACGCGACCGGGACCTGGAGTGGTGTCCACCGGGCCATGGCGATCTGTACACCGCGCTGCGGGGGACCGGGTTACTGGACCGGCTGATCGAAGCGGGCTTCAGGCGCGCCTTCGTGTCGAACTCCGACAACCTTGGCGCGGTGCCCGACGGTCGGGTGGCCGGGTGGTTCGCCCAGTCGGGCTCGCCGTTCGCGATCGAGGCGGTGCGACGCACTCCGTCCGACCGCAAGGGCGGGCACTTCGCCACCCGGGTCAGGGACGGCCGCATCGTCCTTCGGGAGACGGCACAGACCTTGGACGAGGACAAGGAGGCGCTGGCCGACCTCGACAGGCACCGGTTCGCCAGCACCAACAACCTGTGGTTCGACCTGGTCGCGATGCGCGACGAGCTCGACCGACGCGACGGGATTCTGGGCCTGGCGATGATCAAGAACGTCAAGCACGTCGACCCCGCTGACCCGCAGAGCCCCGAGGTGATCCAGATCGAGACCGCGATGGGCGCGGCGATCGAGGTCTTCGACGGTGCGCGGACGATCGAGGTGGGTCGTGACCGGTTCGTCCCAGTGAAGACCACCGACGACCTGCTCGTGCTCCGGTCCGACTGCTACCGGATCGCCGACGACTACACGCTCCAGCTGGATGCCCCGGCCGTGCCGTTCGTCGACCTGGACTCCGCCCACTACAAGCTCGTCTCCGACTTCGACCAGCGCTTCCCCGACGGTGTGCCGTCGCTGCGGGAGGCCGAGTCGCTGGAGGTGCGCGGCGACTGGGTGTTCGGTGACGGGGTGCGAGTGGTGGGCGCGGCCCGGGTGCGGCCGCCGGAGGGGGGAGGGCAGGGCCGGATCGCGCCGGGGACCCGGCTCGGTGGGCGTTAGGGTTTGCGCATGTCGGATGACGCCCTGGGGAGCATCACCAGCCCCGGTCCCGCCGACCGGGCGACCTCCGTCGACGAGCACGCGGAGCGCATCCTCGCGACCATTACGCCGCTGCCGCCGTACGAGCAGCCGCTTCTTGAGTGCGTGGGTCTGCCGGTCTGCGAGACGGTGACCTCGCCGATGGACCTTCCCGGGTTCGACAACTCGGCGATGGACGGGTACGCGGTCAGGTTCGACGACGTGGCCACCGCGAGCCAGGACCACCCGGTGCACCTGCCCGTGGTCGGCGAGATGGCGGCCGGGCAGACGAGGGTCTTCGCTCTCTCGCCGGGCACCTCGATCCGGATCATGACCGGGGCGCCGGTCCCGCAGGGCGCCGATGCGGTGGTGCCGGTGGAGTGGACCGACGGAGGGGTCGCCGCGGTCCGGATCTCGAGGGCGCCGTCGCGGGGCCAGCACGTGCGGACCCGCGGTGACGACGTGCGTGCGGGCGACGTGCTGCTGGAGGACGGCACCCTTCTCGGACCGCGGCAGATCGGGCTGCTCGCTGCGGTCGGCCGAGCCCAGGTGCGGGCCCGGCCCCGTCCTCGCGTGGTGATCATGTCGACCGGCTCCGAGCTCCGCGAGCCGGGGACCGCCCTGAGCCACGACTCGGTCTACGACGCGAACTCCTTCATCCTGGCCGCTGCTGCTCGTGCTGCCGGTGCCATCGCCTACCGCGTGGGGATCGTCTCCGACGACCCGCAGGAGTTCAGCGACGCGCTGAGCGACCAGCTGGTCCGGGCCGACCTGGTGGTGACCAGCGGCGGAGTCAGCAAGGGACAGTACGACGTGGTCAAGGAGGCGTTGGGCGGGCTCGGCACGGTGCGCTTCGAGGAGGTCGCGATGCAGCCCGGCAAGCCGCAGGGCTTCGGGGTGGTGGGCGAGGACGAGACCCCGATCTTCACGCTGCCGGGCAACCCGGTCTCGTCGTACGTCTCCTTCGAGGTGTTCGTCGTGCCTGCCATCCGGCGGATGATGGGGCGGGCGCCGTACCGCCGACCGCTGACCCGCGCGGTCCTCACCGAGGGGTTCACCTCGGCACCGGGAAAGCGTCAGTTCGTGCGTGCGCGGTTCCAGGCCAACGGCCAGGGAGCACAGGTCCACCCCGTGGGTGGACACGGCTCGCACCTGGTCGGTGACCTCGCCGAGGCGAACGCGCTGATCGTGGTGGCGGAGGAGACCCGCGCGGTCGACGCGGGCTCCCCGGTCGACGTGGTCGTGCTGGAGCGGGACTTCTGATGGCCCCGGCCGACCCGTCGCAGCGGCTCACCCACGTCGACGAGACCGGTGCGGCGCGGATGGTCGACGTCTCCGACAAGGATGTGAGCGCACGCACCGCGGTCGCCAGGGGCCGCGTGCTGGTCTCACCGGCGGTGGTCGACCTGCTCCGGGGTGAGGGAGTGCCGAAGGGCGATGCGCTCGGTGTCGCGCGGGTCGCCGGGATCCTGGCGGCCAAGCGGACACCGGACCTGGTCCCGTTGTGCCACCCGCTGGCGATCTCGGGTGTCAGCGTCGACCTGAGCGTTGCCGACCATGGCGTGGAGATCGAGGCGACGGTGCGGACCACCGACCGCACCGGTGTGGAGATGGAGGCGCTGACTGCGGTCTCGGTGGCGGCGCTGACCGTCGTCGACATGGTCAAGGCGGTCGACAAGGCGGCGGTGATCACCGACGTGCGGGTGGAGTCGAAGGCCGGTGGCCGCAGCGGCTCCTGGCGGAGGGAGCCGTGAAGGCCAGCGTGATCACCGCCTCGAGGCGGGCGGCGGAGGGCGTGTACGAGGACACCGGCGGGCCGCTGATCGTGGACGCGCTCACCGACCTCGGCTTCGAGGTCACCGGACCGGTCGTGGTTCCCGACGGCCAGCCGGTCGCCGATGCGATCGCCGAGGCGGTCGACGGCGGCGCGCGGGCCGTGGTCACCACGGGCGGCACCGGCCTCACGCCGAGCGACCTCACCCCGGAGATGACGCGGCCCTTTCTGGACCGGGAGGTGCCGGGGCTGGCCGAGGCGATCCGTTCCTATGGGGCCGCGCAGGG
>CADCUJ010000098.1 GCA_902805855.1 uncultured Nocardioidaceae bacterium | reverse complement strand
CGTTCTTCCGATCTGCGGCCAGCGGCAGCGGGTCGGAGTTGCCAGGGCGATGAGCGCCGACCCGGACGTCATGCTGATGGACGAGCCGTTCGGCGCGATCGACCCGATCACCCGTGACCGGCTGCAGAACGAGTTCCTGCGCGTCCAGGAGAAGATCAAGAAGACGATCGTCTTCGTCACCCACGACATCGACGAGGCGATCAAGATGGGCGACCGGATCGCGATCCTGCGTGACCAGTCCCAGATCGCGCAGTTCGACACCCCCGAACGGATCCTGGTCAACCCGGCCAACGACTACGTCGCCGACTTCATCGGCCGCGGGGCGTCGTTGAAGCGGCTCAGCCTGAGCCGGGTGCGCGACGTGGAGCTGCACGACTGGCCCACGGTCGAGGAGGGCGCCGACCGGGACGAGGTTCGCCGTCTGCTCGATGCCAGCGACAAGAGCGCCGTACTCGTCCTGGACAGCCAGCGGCGGCCGCTGCAGTGGGTGAACGCGGACCACCTCGGGCGTGGCGAAAGTGGGCGCGGGCTCAGCGAGATCGGACTGCCGGCGGATGCAGTGGTCGAGCCCCGGGCGACACTGAGCGACACGCTCAACGAGATGCTCACCGCGCGGTACAGCTGCGCGATCGTGGTCGACTCCGCGCGCGCCTACCAGGGCATCGTGGACATCGACACCATCAACGAGACGGTGCGCAGCATGCGGCACGCCGAGATCGACCGGTTACGCACCGAGGGCTCGGGAATCGACGACGGCGACAGCAGGGCCACGGCCTCGTCGTGACCACATCGCAGACCACCATTGCCAAGGCCGAGGCCTCAGGCATCGGACGCGTCGGCCAGCGGTCGCTGGCCGGGTACCTCGTCATGCCGGCGATCCTGCTCACCGTGCTCGTGGTCCTCTTCGTGGCGGTCGCCTCCAGTGACCTGAGCAGCGGGGAGCAGAGCCGGCTCAACGTCAGGAGCGTCACCGGCAACCTCTGGGAGCACCTGGCGCTGACCTTCGTGTCGACAGCACTCGTGCTGGTGATCGCCATCCCGGCCGGGATCCTGCTCACCCGTCCCTTCGCCCGCGCCATCACTCCACCGGCGATCACCGTGTTCAACATCGGCCAGGCGGTGCCGTCCATCGGACTGATCGTCTTGATCGCGCTGGTGTTCGACATCGGTTTTTGGCCGGTCGTCTTCGCGCTCGTCACCTACACAGTGCTCCCGGTCCTGCGCAACACGATGGTGGGCCTGCGCCAGGTGGACGCCTCGGTCATCGAGTCCGCCCGAGGGATGGGCATGACCAAGGCGACGGTGTTGCTGCGCATCGAGCTTCCCCTGGCGGTGCCCATCATCATGGCCGGCCTGCGCACGGCGCTGACGATCAACGTCGGCACGGCGACCCTCGGAGCGTTCGTCGGCGCCGGGAGCCTCGGTGAGCTGATCGTGGCCGGTATCGTGCAGAACCGCCAGCTCATCCTGGTCGTCGGTGCGGTTCTGGTTGCCGTACTTGCCCTGCTGGTCGACTACGTGGCCGGAATTGCTGAGGAGAAACTGCGACCCAGGGGCCTGTGAGACAGGTTCCTGTCACCTAGGAGGAAAACACATGATGCGTCGATGGAACAGGCGTGGACACAGCCTGGCCGCCTCAGTGGCAGCGTTGGCTCTGCTGACTGCTGCCTGCGGCGACGACAGCGGTGGCGGTGGTTCCGCGGCCGCCGAGGCGGACCTGTCCGGAGCGTCGTTCACGGTGGGCTCCAAGGAGTTCACCGAACAGCTGGTGATGGGCCAGATCACCATTCAGGTGCTGGAGGACGCCGGAGCCGACGTGACCGACGAGACCGGGATCACCGGTACGACGAACGTCCGGAAGGCAATGGAGTCCGAAGAGATCGACATGTACTGGGAGTACACCGGCACCGGCTGGTCCGAGCTGCTCGGCAACGAGATCGGCGCGGCGGCCACCGAGGAGCAACAGCTCTTCCAGGACGTGGCCAAGCAGGATCTCAGTGAGAACGACATCAAGTGGCTCGCCCTGGCACCGGTGAACAACACCTACGCCATCGCGACCTCCCAGGGCGCCTCCGAGGAGCTCGGGGTGACCACGCTGTCCGACTACGCCGAGCTGGCCTCCAGCAACCCCGATGACGCCTCGCTGTGCGCCGCCTCGGAGTTCATCGACCGGAGCGACGGGCTGCCGGGACTGGAGAAGGCCTACGGCTTCGACCTTCCGGAGGACTCGATCACCGAGGTCGAGCTGGGCATCATCTTCACCCGGGTCCCCGAGGGCGATCCCTGCAAGTTCGGCGAGGTCTTCGCCACCGACGGCCGGATCCCGGCGAACGACATGCTGGTGCTGGAGGACGACAAGAACTTCTTCGTCATCTACAACCTCGCGCTGACGATGAACAACAGTGTCTACAAGGAGTACCCAGAGCTCGAAGAGCTGTTCACGCCGATCGCCGAGAAGCTGACCACCGAGGAGCTCCAGACGTTGAACTCCCAGGTGGACGTGGACGGCCTGCCACCCGAGCAGGTTGCCCAGCAGTGGCTGGAGGAGAACGGCTTCATCGGCTGACCTCGTCTAGCCCCAGGCCTCGGGTCCCGGCTACGGTCGGGACCCGGGGCATTTTTTCGGGGAGGAGGACCAGTACATGCGGATCAGCCTGGCGCAGCTGGACAGCCGGCTCGGTGACATCGACGCCAACCTCGAGGCGGCGCACCAGGCCGTCAAGACGGCCGTCAGCGACGGTGCCCAGCTCATCGTCTTCCCCGAGCTTTTCTTATCCGGGTACTCCGTGGGCGAGGTCGATGCCGACCTGTCGATGCGTCCGCATGACCCCCGGATCCGCGAGCTCGCCAGATCGGCCGGCGATGCCGGGGTGCTGCTGGGCTTCGTGGAGTCCGGACCGCCCGGGCCGCACACCTACAACAGCACCGTCTACTACGAGGCGGGCCGACTGGTCCACGTCCACCGCAAGCTGTACCTGCCGACGTACCGTCCCTTCGAGGAGCGCAACACCTTCACGCCAGGCCCCAACCTGCGTGCGTTCGACGCGAGCCCCGACACCCGGCTCGCCGTCTTGTGCTGCAACGACGCCTGGCAACCGCAGCTGGCGTTCCTCGCCACCCAGGACGGCGCCCAGGTGATGCTGGTGCCCACCGCGAGCTCGCAGAGCTCCTTCCCCGACCGCTACCACTCCGACGAGTACTGGCATGACATCACCCGCTTCTACGGGCGGATGTTCCAGCTGTTCGTGGTCTTCGTCAACCGGGTCGGCACCGAGGGGCGGTTCCGGTTCTGGGGGGGCTCCCACGTGATCGACCCATGGGGCAACATCGTCGGGGAGGCGGTGCAGGGCGAGGAGCAGCTGCTGACGGTGGACATCGACCTCGCCGACATCCGCCGTCGACGCAGACAGGTTCCCCTGGTCAAGGAGGCCCGACTTGGGCTGCTGCAGCGGGAGATCGGGCGCCTGCTCGACGAGGGCGGCGACCTGTAGACCCAGGCCCGCGGCCTTGGACCGGCAGAGACCGGCAGAGGCCTGCACCCTCACTCGGTGAGGTCGACCGCCCGCACTGAGGCCGCGTCGATCGCCGACCCGATCTGCTCGAGCACCAAACTCGGGATCGCCGAGTCGACCGACAGGGCCACCAGCGCATGGCCGCCCTTCGCGTCGCGCGCCACCTGCATGCCCGCGATGTTCACCTCGGCCTCACCCAGGATCACGCCGACCGTGCCGACCATCCCGGGGCGGTCCTCGTACCTGAAGAACGCGAGATGCTCGGTGGGCTCGATGTCCACGTCGTACCCGTCGACCTCGACCAGCCGCTCCCGCTGCCCGATCCCGACCAGCGTTCCGGACACCGACACCTGGGTCCCGTCGGCGAGGGTCCCGCGCAAAGTGATCAGGTTGCGGTGGTCGGGGCTCTCGGCGTCGGTCACCAGACGTACGGCAACCCCACGCTCAGCCGCGAGGACAGGAGCGTTGACGTAGGAGACCTGCTCCTCCACCACGTCGCTGAACACACCCTTGAGCGCCGCGAGCTCGAGCACCCGGACGTCGTGCTGCGTGATCTCGCCACGCACCTCGACGTCGAGCTGCTGGGCGACCTCACCAGCCAGCGCAGTGAAGATCCGGCCGAGTTTCTCGGTGAGCGGCAGTCCCGGTCGCACGTTCTCCGCGATCACGCCACCTTGCACGTTGACCGCGTCCGGCACCAGCTCGCCGCCGAGCGCGAGCCGGACGGACCTGGCCACCGCGACGCCTGCCTTCTCCTGCGCTTCGTTCGTCGAGGCGCCGAGGTGCGGGGTGGCGACCACGTTCTCGAACTCGAACAACGGGCTGTCCGTGCACGGCTCGGAGGCGAAGACGTCGAGACCCGCGGCGGCGACGCGGCCCTCCTTGATCGCGACGTAGAGGGCGTGCTCGTCGACGATCCCGCCTCGTGCGGCGTTGACCAGCACCAGGTGAGGCTTCACCTTGGCAAGCTGCTCCTCACCGACCAACCCGATCGTCTCGGGTGTCTTGGGCAGGTGGACCGACATGAAGTCGGCTTCCTCGAGCAGCTCGTCGAGGCTCACCAGACGCACGCCCATCTGGGCGGCTCGTCCGGCCTGCACGTAGGGGTCGAACGCGATCACCCTCATCCCGAAGGCGGAGAGCCGTTGTGCGACCAGGACACCGATCCGGCCGAGCCCGACGATGCCGACGGTCTTCTCGTACAGCTCCACTCCGGTGTACTTGCTGCGCTTCCACTCACCTTGCTTCAGCGCCGCGTTCGCCGGCGCCACGTTCCGCGCGGCGGCCAGCATCAGCGCGACGGCCAGCTCCGCCGCGGAGACGATGTTCGAGGTGGGGGCGTTGACCACCATCACACCGTTCTGGGTGGCGGCCTTGACGTCGATGTTGTCCAGCCCGACGCCTGCTCTGGCCACGACCTTCAACCGGGCCGCCGCGGCCAGCGCCTCGGCGTCGACCTTGGTGGCACTGCGCACCAGCACGGCATCGACGTCCGGGATCGCCGACAGCAGCTCGGCCCGGTCGGCGCCGTTGCAGTGCCGGATGTCGAAGTCAGGACCCAGCGCCTCGACGGTGGCGGGGCTGAGCTCTTCGGCGATGAGTACGACAGGCTTGCTCACTGCGGTTGTCCTCGGGGATCGAGTCGGCTCTTCGTGGGCCGGTCCCCCGCGGCAACCCGTCAGGCTTCGCGGATCCAGCCGTGCACGACGCTGTGCCCGCCGTGCACTCTACCCCAGCCGTTGAGATGGGCCCCGCGCCCGTTGAGATGGGCCCCGCGCCCGGTGAGATGGGCCCCGCGCCCGGTGAGATGGGCCCCGCGTCGGTTGAGATGGGCCTCGCAGCCGCATCGTCAGCGAGCGGCCGTGCCCTCGACGTAGTCGGCGTCGTGTGACTCCACCCAGGACATGAGCTGGCGAAGCTCGCGACCGGTCTGCTCGATCGGATGCCGCTCCGCCTGCGCCCGGAGCCGGGCGAACTCCTCACCGCCGTCGTCCTGGTCCTCGATGAACCGCCGCGCGAACGAACCGCTCTGCACGTCGGCGAGCACCTCCTTCATCCGGTCCTTGACCGAGTCGTCGATGATGCGCGGGCCGGAGACGTAGTCGCCGTACTCCGCGGTGTCGGAGACCGACCAGCGTTGCTTGGCGATCCCGCCCTCGTACATCAGGTCGACGATCAGCTTGAGCTCGTGCAGGCACTCGAAGTAGGCGACCTCGGGCTGGTACCCGGCCTCGGTCAGCACCTCGAATCCCTTCATCACCAGCTGGGAGATGCCACCGCAGAGCACCGCCTGCTCACCGAACAGGTCGGTCTCGGTCTCCTCGGTGAAGGTGGTCCTGATCCCTCCGGCGCGCAGGCCGCCGATCGCCTTGGCGTAGGACAGCGCCAGCTCCCACGCCTTACCGCTGGCGTCGGTCTCGACCGCGACGAGCACGGGGACGCCTCGGCCAGCGGAGTACTCCCGGCGCACGAGATGCCCCGGACCCTTCGGCGCGACCATCGCGACGTCGACGCCTTCGGGTGCCTCGATGTAGCCGAAGCGGATGTTGAAGCCGTGCCCGAAGATCAGCGCGTCACCCTCGACCAGGTTCGGCTCGACCGCCTCCTTGTAGAGGGACCTCTGCACGCCGTCGGGTGCCAGGACGACGACCACGTCGGCTTCCTCGCACGCCTCGTACGGCGTGAGCACCCGCAGTCCCTCCGCCTCGGCCTTCGCGCGACTGCGCGATGCCTCGGGCAGTCCGACGCGGACGTCGACGCCGGAGTCACGCAGCGACAGCGCATGCGCGTGGCCCTGACTGCCGTACCCCAGGACCGCGACGTTCCGGTTCGAGACCACGGACAGGTCTGCGTCGTCGTCGTAGAACATCTCGGCCACGTTGCTCTCCTTCTGCGTTCGGTGTGCCCACAACGTACGGCGTCAGCCGACGGCGGGAGGAACGGGTACGGCGACCGGCCGCAACGTGCGGTCGGTGATCGAGCGTCCACCACGGCTGATCGCGACCATGCCCGACTGGACCAGCTCACGCACCCCGAACGGCTCGAGCACGCGCAGGAACGCCTCGAGCTTCTCCGCGCTCCCGGTCGCCTCGATGGTGACCGCGTCGGTCGCCACGTCGACGACCTTGGCTCGGAACAGCTGCACGGTCTCGAGCACCTGGCCGCGGGTCTGCGCGTCAGCTCGTACCTTGACCAGCAACAGCTCGCGGGTGACCGAGGTCGCACCGTCGAGCTCGACGATCTTGATCACCTCGACCAGCTTGTTGAGCTGCTTGGTCACCTGCTCCAGCGCCGACTCGGCGACGTTGACCACGATCGTCATCCGGGACACCTCGGAGTGCTCGGTCGGCCCCACCGCCAGCGAGTCGATGTTGTAGCCGCGACGGCTGAACAAGCCCGCGATCCGAGCCAGCACGCCGGGCTTGTTCTCCACTAGCACGGAAAGGGTGTGTCGGCTCACCGGAGCTCCTCGTTCCGAAGGCGGCGCCAGGAGCATCCGCAGGCGTTCACAGGTCGTCGTCCTCGAACTCGGGCGCCATGTCGCGCGCGAACTTGATGTCGTCGTTGCTCGTCCCGGCGGCGACCATCGGCCACACCATCGCATCGCGGTGCACCCGGAAGTCGACCACCACCGGGAGGTCGTCGATCTCCATGGCCTTTGCGATCGTGGCGTCCACCTGGTCCGGGCGCTCGCACGCCAGACCGATGCATCCATAGGCCTCGGCGAGCTTCACGAAGTCCGGGATGCGTTGCTCGGCCCGTTGCAGGTCGGTGTTCGAGTAGCGCTCGTTGTAGAAGAGCGTCTGCCACTGCCGCACCATGCCGAGCGACTCGTTGTTGATCACCGCCACCTTGATGGGGATGCCCTCGATCGCGCAGGTGGCGAGCTCCTGGTTGGTCATCTGGAAGCACCCGTCCCCGTCGATGGCCCACACGGTCGACTGCGGCCGGCCGACCTTGGCCCCCATCGCGGCCGGCACCGCGAAGCCCATGGTGCCCAGGCCTCCGGAGTTGATCCAGCTGTTCGGGTGCTCGTAGCCGATGTAGTGCGAGGCCCACATCTGGTGCTGCCCCACTCCGGAGACGTAGACCGACTCCGGACCCGCGAGGTGGCCGAGCCGCTCGAGCACGTACTGGGGTGCGAGCGAGCCGTCGGCCGGGTTGTCGTAGCCGAGCGGGTACTTCGCCTTGACCCCGGCCAGGAACTGGACCCACGACTGGTACTCCCCCCGGTGACCTGCGTCCGCCTCGGACTGCAACGCGAGGACCAGGTCGGCGATCACCTCTCGGCAGTCACCGACGATGGGGACGTCGACCGGCCGGTTCTTGCCGATCTCGGCCGGGTCGATGTCCGCGTGGATCACGCGGGCGTTCGGGGCGAAGGTGTCCAGGTTGCCGGTCACCCGGTCGTCGAACCGGGCTCCCAAGCTGATGATGAGGTCGCTGCGCTGCAGGCCGGCGACCGCCGACACGGTGCCGTGCATGCCAGGCATCCCGAGGTGCTGGGGATGGCTGTCCGGAAAGGCCCCGCGTGCCATCAGCGTGGTGACCAGCGGGATCCCGCTCATCTCGGCGAGCACCCTGAGCTCCCTGGCGGCGCGAGCACGCAGCACCCCGCCGCCGACGTACAGCACCGGGCGACGGGCCTCGAGGATGAGACGCGCGGCCTCTTTGACCTGCTTCGCGTGCGGCTTGGTCACCGGACGGTAGCCGGGCAGGTGCAGCTCGGAGGGCCAGGCGAAGGTGGTCTGCGCCTGCAGCGCGTCCTTGGCCACGTCGACCAGCACCGGTCCGGGTCGACCCGTGGCCGCGATGTAGAAGGCTTCGGCGATCGTGCGCGGGATGTCGGCGGGGTTCGTCACCAGGAAGTTGTGCTTGGTGATCGGCATCGTGATGCCACGGATGTCGGCCTCCTGGAAGGCATCGGTCCCGATGGAGGCGCTGGCGACCTGGCCGGTGACCGCGACGACCGGCACCGAGTCCATGTAGGCGTCGGCGATCGGCGTCACGAGGTTCGTCGCGCCGGGACCGCTGGTGGCCATGCACACCCCGACCTTGCCGGTGGCCGCGGCGTAGCCCTGGGCGGCGTGACCTGCGCCCTGCTCGTGCCGGACCAGGATGTGCCGCAGCCTGGTGGAGTCGTAGAGCGGGTCGTACGCCGGCAGGATGGCACCTCCCGGGATGCCGAACACGTTCTCGGCGCCGGCACTCTCGAGCGCGCGGATCAAGCTCTGCGCGCCCGACATCTGCTCGGTCATCTCAGCCCGCTCTCCGACTCGTGCACATCGTCTGTTCCCAACAAAAAACCCCTCGGCCCGTTCGGTGACGTGGGCAAGCGAGGGGCGACGCGTGGGCTGTTGGTCAGCTGCCGCGTCGTGCGCGTACGAGTAGCTCAGAACGCATGCGACCACCGTCGCGTCCCGGTGGCGCCCCGTCAAGCAGGTGGGTCGGGCGTCCCAGCATCCGAAACGGCCGTCCATCGACCGGGCACCATCCACGGGAGATCCCTCGCGTCCCCGCCGTGGCGGCATGGCCCAGGCGGGGGATGGCGGTGGGCGGAGACCGACGGCAGACTCGCGGCATGGAAAGTCGTCAGGCAGGCCTCGATCTCGCGCACCGTCTCGCCGAGCGCTGGCTGTCCAGCCTGGAGGACCGGCCGGTGCCACCGCAGGCAACCGCCGACCAGGTCGCAGAGGCACTCGGAGACAAGCTGCCCGAGACGCCGACCGAGGTGGACGCGGTGATCGACGAGCTAGCGACCGCCTGCGAGCCCGGGCTGACCGCGATGCCCTCGGGTCGCTTCTTCGGCTTCGTCATCGGTGGCACCCACCCGGCCGCGCTCGCGACGGACTGGCTGGTCAGCGCGTGGGACCAGAACAGCGGCCTGCGTCGGCTCACCCCGGCCCACACCGCGGTGGAGGACATCACCTCGGCGTGGCTGCTCGACCTCCTGGGCCTGCCGACCGACAGTGCGGTCGGGTTCGTGACCGGCGGCACCATGGCGAACTTCACCTGCCTGGCCGCGGCTCGTGAGGCAGTACTGCGCGGCGCCGGCTGGGACGTCGCCACCCGTGGGCTGCAGGCCGGACCACCGGTTCGGGTGCTGGTCGGAGCGGAGCGGCACGACACCGTCGACCTCGCCCTGCGCTACCTCGGTCTCGGCACCCCGCAGCCTGTTGCAGTCGACGACGAGGGCCGGGTGGTCGCGGATGCCCTGACCGATGCGCTGGCCGAGGCGCCGGAGTCTCCTACCATCGTGGTGCTGCAGGCGGGCAACGTGCACTCGGGCGCGTTCGACCCGTTCGCCGACACGATCGCCGCCGCGCACGCCAGCAATGCCTGGGTGCACGTCGACGGCGCCTTCGGCCTGTGGGCAGCAGCCTCGCCGACCTACCGGGGTCTGGTCTCCGGCGTGGCGGAGGCCGACTCCTGGGCCACCGACGCACACAAGACCCTGAACGTCCCCTACGACTGTGGGATCGCCGCCGTGCGTGACCCGGCCGTGCTCAAGGGTGCGATGAGCATGCACGGCGACTACCTGATCCACGACGAGCAGGGCGAACCACTCGACAAGGTGCCGGAGATCTCGCGCCGCGGCCGCGCGTTCCCAGTGTGGGCCGTGCTCCGTGCGCTCGGCCGGAGCGGTGTCAGCGACCTGGTCGACCGGCTCTGTGGGCATGCCGCTGCGTTCGCGGAGGGCCTGCGCTCCATCGCCGGGGCCGAGGTGCTCAACGACGTCGTGTTCACCCAGGTCTGCGCCTCCTTCGGCAGTGACGAGCAGACCGAGCGGGTCGTCGCCCGGCTGCTGGCCGAGGGGACAACGTGGATGACCGGGTCCACCTGGCACGGACGCAAGGTGCTGCGGATCTCGGTCAGCAACTGGTCGACCACCGACGAGGACGTCGCCCGGTGCCTGGACTCGGTGCGGAGAGCCGCTGCCGTGTCCGGGTGAGCCTCACCCGCAGACCGCACCCACCGCCGCGGACTGCACGAGTCTGGCGTACTTGGCGAGGACCCCGGTCTGGTACTTCACCGGTCTCGGCGACCAGCCGTCGCGACGAGAGCTGAGCTCGTCGTCGTCGACGTCCAGGTCCAGCCGCTGCTCGGCGATGTCGAGCCGGATCGGGTCGCCGTCTCGGACGAGTGCGATGGGTCCCCCGTCGGCCGCCTCCGGTGCGACGTGTCCGACGCAGAGACCTGTGGTACCTCCGGAGAACCTGCCGTCGGTCAGCAGCAGCACGTCCTTGCCGAGTCCCGCACCCTTGATCGCACCGGTGATCGCCAGCATCTCGCGCATCCCGGGGCCGCCCTTGGGCCCCTCGTAGCGGATCACCAGGACGTCGCCGGGAACGATCCGGCCGTCTTCGAGCGCGTCCATCGCGTCGCGCTCCCCGTCGAAGACGCGCGCGGTTCCGGTGAAGGTTGCCTCGTCGAAGCCGGCCGACTTCACCACGGCGCCCTCGGGGGCAAGGCTGCCGTGCAGGATCGCGATCCCTCCGGTGCGGTGCAGCGGTGCGGACACCCGGCGGATCACCTCGCCGTCGACCCCGGGCGGAGCCACCGCCGCCAGGTTCTCCGCCATCGTCTTGCCGGTGACGGTCAGGCAGTCGCCGTGCAGCAGACCGGCGTCGAGCAGTGCCTGCATCACCACCGGGAGGCCACCGACCTTGTCCACGTCGTTCATCACGAACCGTCCGAACGGCTTGAGGTCACCGAGGTGCGGCACCTCCGAGCCCAGCCGGCTGAAGTCGTCCAGGCTCAGCTCGACCTCGGCCTCCCGGGCGATCGCGAGGAGGTGGAGCACGGCGTTGGTGGAGCCGCCGAGAGCCATCACGACTGCGATCGCGTTCTCGAAGGCCGGCTTGGTCATCACCTGCCGGGCGGTGATCCCGTGACGCAGCATCTCCACCACCGCCTGCCCGGACCGGTGGGCGAACCCGTCGCGTCTGCGGTCGACCGCCGGTGGCGCCGCGGAGCCGGGCAGCGACATGCCGAGCGCCTCGGCGACCGACGCCATCGTGTTCGCGGTGTACATGCCGCCGCAGGCACCCTCCCCGGGGCAGATCGCCCGCTCGATCCGGTCGACCTCCTCCCGGCTGATCCGCCCGGCGAGGCAGGCGCCGACAGCCTCGAACGCGTCGATGATCGTCACCTCCCGCCCGTCGACGCTGCCCGGCATCGTGGAACCCGCGTAGAGGAAGACCGAGGCAAGGTCGAGGCGGGCGGCAGCCATCAACATGCCCGGCAGCGACTTGTCGCAGCCGGCGAGCAGCACCGACCCGTCCAGCCGCTCGGCCATCATCACGGTCTCGACGCTGTCCGCGATCACCTCGCGGGAGACCAGGGAGAAGTGCATGCCCTCGTGGCCCATCGAGATCCCGTCGGAGACCGAGATGGTGCCGAACTCCAGCGGGTACCCACCGGCGGCATGTACGCCGTTCTTGGCCGCCTTCGCCAGCCGGTCCAGCGACAGGTTGCACGGGGTGATCTCGTTCCACGACGAGGCCACGCCGATCTGCGGCTTGGCGAAGTCCTCGTCGCCCATGCCGACGGCCCGAAGCATGCCGCGTGCCGCGGCGCGCTCCAGTCCGTCGGTCACCTCCCGGCTGCGCGGCTTGAGGTCGGGAGCCGCGTCGTCGGGGCGCTGCGTCGCACCTTGGGCCATGGCGGGCAGCCTACGCCGTGCGTCGGCGCCCGGCCCCGGACCTGAGCACTGCTCAGACGCGGGCCGCGCGGACCACCATCACGTCGGGGAGGTCGCGGATCAGCTCTTGCCAGGTCTCGCCGGAGTCGAAGGATCCCCAGACGCTGCCGTTCCTGGCGCCGAGGTACAGACCCGAGTTCTCGTGGTCGTCCATCGTCAAGGCGTCGCGCATCACGCCGACGAAGAAGGCATCCGGGAGACCGTTCTCCTGACTGGAGCCGAGCGGGTGCCAGCTCTCACCCGCGTCGTGCGAGCGCCACACCCGCGCGCGTCCCTCGGGCGGGAAGCGGCCGTCGGCGAGCGGGAAGACATGGATGGTGTCCGGCTCGTGCGGGTGCGCCACGACCGGGAATCCGAAGTCGGAGGGCAGGCCGTCGGCGATCGAGCTCCAACTGCCGCCCTCGTCGTCGGAGCGGTACACGCCGCCGTGGTTCTGGAGGAACAGCCGCTCGGGGCGCGACGCGTGCCGGGCGACCTTGTGCACGCACTGGCCGAACTCCGGGTACTGCTGGTCCTCGGGCAGGAAGTCAGCTCGGATGCCCTTGTTGCGTGGCGCCCACGAGCTGCCACCGTCCACGGTCTGGTACACGCCACCGGTGGAGATGGCGACAGTCAGCGACGCAGGGTCGCTCGGGTGCGGAAGCAGGGTGTGGAAGGCCTGTCCGCCGTACCCCGCGCCCCACTCGGGACGGTGCGGGTGGTCCCACAGGGCGCGCTCCAAGGTGAACGTGTCCCCGCGGTCCTCCGAGCGGAAGACGGCACCGGGCTCGGTCCCGGCCCATACGACGTCGTCCCCGTGCCCTGGCTGGAGCTGCCAGACCCGCTCGACGGAGGCACCGGCGCCTTCGGGGAAGCGCACGCCGCCCTCGGCCGAGGACTCCCAGCTGGCACCGAGGTCGTCGGATCGGCCGACCTGCGGCCCGATCCAGCTCGACGAAGCGCCGACGAGCAGCCGCGGCGTGTCTCGACGGGTGTCGACCATGCAGGAGTAGACCTCCTCCATGGTGAAGTGTGGGCCTTCCCACGACCAGCTCGACCGGCTCTGGTCCGACCGGCCGATCCACAGCCCTTTGCGGGTCCCCACCAAGAGCACGGTCTGGTTCTCAGGCATCGATGCAGCTCCCTTCATGACGCAGAAGTCCCCCTCGACGGGTCCTGACTCTAGACCCGCCGGAAACTCATCGGCGCCGAGCTGTCGGGTTCCCGGGCACGGTCTCGTGACTCCGCACAGTGCGGGTGGACGGCCCGCTCAGTAGTCGCCGGTGACCACGTGCTGCAGCGGCTGGGCGGCCGCGAAGCGCTCGAGCTGCTCTCTCACGAGACGGTGGGCCCTCGGCCACATGGCGCTCGAGGCACCGCCCACGTGCGGCGAGACGAGCAGCCCGGGCGCCCGCCACAGTGGATGGCCCTCGGGCAGCGGCTCCGGGTCGGTCACGTCCAGCGCAGCACGCAGCCGGCCGCTGTCCAGCTCGGCGAGCAGGGCGTCGGTTTGTACGACTGGTCCGCGTGCCACGTTCACCAAGAGCGCGCCGTCCTGCATCCGGGCCAGGAACTCGGCGTCCACCATGCCGTGGGTCTGCTCGGTGTGCGGCACGACGAGGATCACGATGTCGGCCCGGGGCAGCAGGGAGGGCAGCTCGGACAAGCCGGCGATGCCGCTGCGAGCCGTACGGGCGACCCGGCTCACCTCCACCTCGAAGCCGTCCAGCCGCCGCTCGATCGCTGCTCCCACCGACCCGTAGCCGACGATCAGCACCTTCCGGTCCGCCAGCGACGGCGTCCATTGCGGGCTCCACTCGCCCCGGTCCTGCGCTCGGGAGATGTCGGGGATGCCGCGTTGTGCGGCCAGGACCAGTGCGACCGCCAGCTCAGCCGTCGACGCGTCGTGGATGCCCGCTCCCCGGCACAGGGTCACCCCCTCTGGGATGAACGGCAGCAGGTGGTCGATGCCGGCGCTCAAGCTCTGCACGAACCGAAGTGAGCCCATCTGGCTCATCACGTCGCTGTCGCGCGGCGAGAACTGGTACGGCGGCACGTAGAGCTCGACCTCCGACACCGACGGCGGCACTTCACCACCGTCCTCGGGGAGGAACAGCTCGTAGCGCAGGGACGACGGCGCACCGCCGAGGTCGTCGGCCTCGAAGGGCAGCCAGACCAGGGCCTGCGAGTCGCTCACCTGGCCGACAGTAGCCTCGAGCCATGAGGTCGCTGCTCGCCGCGATGGCAGCTGCGCTGGTCCTGACCGCCTGCGGAGCGCCCGAGGGCAACCCCGACGGGCTCGGCGACCAACCCGAAGAAGCCCAGCCCGACACCCGGACCGGTGAGCCCCGCGACGACGAGGCCGGCCCCGCCGAAGCATCACCGGGCGACGAGTCGGCGCCCTCGGGCCCGGTCGAGCCACGGGTCGTTGACACCGTCGCGACGGGCCTGGTCGCGCCCTGGGGCATCGACTTCCTGCCCGACGGGACGGCGCTGGTGACCGAACGGGACACGACGAAGGTACTCGCCATCAAGGACGGGACGACCCGCACCGTCGGCCGGCTGGACCAGGCGCGTCCGTCGGGCGAGGCGGGGGTGCTCGGGATCGCCGTCTCGCCGACGTACGAGGAGGACTCCTACGTCTATGTCTACCTCACCTCCGCGGTGGACAACCGGGTGGTCAGGATGACCTTCGACGGCCGGAGGCTCGGGCCTGCCGAGGTGATCCTCGACGGCATCCCGAGCGCCTTCATCCACGACGGCGGCCGGCTCGAGTTCGGCCCGGACGGCTGCTTGTACGTGTCGACCGGGGAGGCCGGTGAGGAGAACCTGGCGCAGGACACCTCCTCGCTCGGCGGCAAGATCCTGCGGATCACCCCCGAGGGCGAGCCCGCGCCGGGCAACCCCAAGGACTCACCGGTGTGGACGATGGGACATCGCAACGTGCAAGGACTCGCCTTCGACGACCGGGACCGGCTGTGGGCCAGCGAGTTCGGGGCGAGCACGTGGGACGAGCTGAACCGGATCGAGAGGGCCCGCAACTACGGCTGGCCGCTGGTGGAGGGCAAAGGCGACCAGGACCAGTTCCGCAACCCGTTCGCGCAGTGGCGCACCACGGAAGCCTCGCCGTCCGGGCTCGCCTACCTCAACGGGTCGCTGTGGATGGCCTCGCTGCGCGGAGAGCGGCTGTGGCAGATTCGGCTCACCCGCGACGGCGTGGCCGAGCCGAAGGACTACTTCGTCGGCGACTACGGCCGGCTGCGCACGGTGGTCGCCGCGCCGAACGGGAACCTGTGGCTGTCCACGAGCAACAAGGACGGCCGCGGCCAGCCGGCGCCCCAAGACGACCGGATCCTGGAGATCGCCCTGCGCTGAGGCAGGGTCAGCTGAGCTTGCTCAAGATCAGCTCACGCACCCGCCCGGCGTCCGCCTGGCCCCGCATCTGCTTCATCACCGCGCCGATCAGCGCTCCTGCCGCCGCGACCTTGCCGTCCCGGATCTTCGCCGCCACGTCAGGGTTCGCCGCGATGGCGTCGTCCACGGCAGCCGACAGGGCGCCTTCGTCAGAGACGACCGCCAGCCCACGCGACGCGACCACCTCGTCCGGCGTACCCTCCCCGGCCAGCACTCCGTCGAAGACCTGACGGGCAAGCTTGTCGTTGACCGTGCCTTCGTCCACCAGCGCCTGGATCCGCGCCACGGCAGCCGGGCTGATGTCGACCTCGGCCAGCTCCACACCCTGCTCGCGGGCACGGCGGGCCAGCTCGGAGAGCCACCACTTGCGAGCCGCCGCGGGTGCTGCTCCTTCGGCGATCGTGGCCTCGACCAGGGTCAGCGCACCCGCGCCGACGGTGTCGCGCATCTCCAGGTCGCTGAAGCCCCACTCCTGCTGCAGCCGGGCGCGACGCAGCCGGGGTGGTTCGGGCAGACTCGCCCGCAGCTCCTCGACCCACTCGCGCGACGGGGCGATCGGCACCAGGTCGGGCTCGGGGAAGTACCGGTAGTCCTCGGCCTCCTCCTTGGACCGCCCCGACGTGGTGGTGCCGGTGTCCTCGTGCCAGTGCCGGGTCTCCTGGATGACTCGGCCGCCGTCGGCCAGCACGCCGGCCTGTCGTCCGATCTCGTGACGCACCGCTCGCTCCACCGACCGCAGGGAGTTGACGTTCTTGGTCTCCGTCCGGGTGCCGAGGGGGGCCTCCGCCGACGGCCGCAGTGACAGGTTCACGTCGCAGCGCAACGAGCCCTGCTCCATGCGGACGTCGGAGACGCCGAGGCCGAGCAGCAGCTCGCGCAGGTGCGCGACGTAGGCTTTCGCGACGGACGGCGCGAGTGCACCGGTGCCCTCGATCGGCTTGGTGACGATCTCGATCAGCGGGATGCCCGCGCGGTTGTAGTCGACCAGCGAGTGGTCGGCACCGTGGATGCGCCCGGTGGCGCCGCCGACGTGCAGCGACTTGCCGGTGTCCTCCTCCATGTGCGCGCGCTCGATCGGGATGCGGAAGACCTGGCCCTCGACCTCGACCTCCGTCGCCCCCTCGAAGGCG
>CADCUJ010000097.1 GCA_902805855.1 uncultured Nocardioidaceae bacterium | reverse complement strand
GGCGTGGCCCTGGATGAACACCTGGTCGCCGCCGCCGGGGTGGTCCTTGCCGCGGAAGAAGTGGTTGAAGCCGACCTCGTACAGGCTGGCCGCCGACTGGTAGGTCGCGATGTGTCCACCGACTTCGAGACCCTTGCGGTTGGCGACCGAGACCATGACCGCTGCGTTCCAGCGGATGAACGCGCGGATGCGTCGCTCGATGTGCTCGTCACCGGGGAACGAGGGTTCCCGCTCCGGGGGGATCGTGTTGATGTAGTCGGTGCTGCGCAGGGCGGGGACCCCGACCTGCTGCTCGCGCGCCCGCTCCAGCAGGCGCAGCATCACGTAGCGCGCACGGTCACGACCGCGCTCGTCGATCATCCCTTCGAAGGAGTCGAGCCACTCCTGGGTCTCGTCGGGATCGATGTCGGGCAGCTGGGTCGGTATTCCCTCGTGGATCACCGACGGCGACGCCGTACGCTCTTGTCTGTTTGCCACCCGTTCATGGTGTCACGCGCGGCGCACCCACCGAAACTCCGAGGTGCGCAGACGGTGGTGCCGTGGGTGACCTCTGGGCCTGGTCGGCCGAGGCTCGGCCCGCCCGGTCCGCTCGGCTCAGACGCGGCCCAGCCGGACGTAGGGAGGTCGAGGCAGCCCGACGGTGACCCGGTCGCCACCGCGCACGGAGCCGGAGCGGGTCACCACGGCCATCACCCCGGACCGGAACACCGACTTCCCGGCCCCGTCCCGGGTGGTCACCTGCTGGCGTAGCCCAGCCTGGAAGCTGTCGATCTGCCAGCACGGGTTGCGCAGCCCGGTCAGTCGCACCTGCGCTTCGCCGAGCTCGAGCGCCGTTCCGACCGGAAGGTGGAAGAGGTCGACCCCCGACGTCGTCACGTTCTCGCCGAGGTCGCCAGGACCGACGACGCGACCGATGCTCGCGAGGTCGTCTAGGAGCTCGGCCTGGATCAGGTGCACCTGGCGCAGGTTGGGCGCCGAAGCGTTGCGCGCGACGCGCGAGCGATGGCGGACCGTGCTGCCGGCATGGGCGTCACCCTCGACGCCATGGCCTTCGCGCAAGCTGATGCTCGTGCGCGACCGCTTGCTGAAGTGGTGGCCTCCGCTGAGGTGTACCGCGACCACGAGGCCGGGCGCGTGTGGGCTCTCCACCACCGGATGCATGGCCGTAGCCTGTCACCCGTCGCCAGGGTTGCGCAGGGGTGCATCTTCGGGTGGACTACGGGGAGAATTCAGCCGGGCACGACGACCTCAGCTCGGAACACACCGACCAGATCACGTGGAGGAGACAGGTGAGCGCGACCGCGGGTGGCCCGGAAGGCACCGCCACCGAGTCGGCCGGTAGTCGGCTGGGACTGAAGCCCGGGATGGTCGTCCAGGAGCTGGGGTGGGACGAGGACGTCGACGACGGCCTTCGGATCCAGATCGAGAACACCATCGAAGCCGACATGGTCGACGGCGACTACGGGAATGTCGTCGACTCGGTGCTGCTCTGGTGGCGTGACGATGATGGCGACCTGGTGGATGCGCTGGTCGACTCCCTGACCGACCTGGTCGGCGGGGGAGTGATCTGGCTGCTGACCCCGAAGGTTGGGCGGTCCGGGTCGGTCGACCCGGCCGAGATCGCCGAGGCCGCGCCGATCGCCGGGCTCGCCACGACCTCGACCGCGGCCGTCAGCCAGGACTGGACGGCGATGCGGCTGGTCGCTCCCAAGACGCCCCATTGAGGTGGCGCGGGTGTCGAAGCAGGTGGCGGGGCGGATCTCGCGCCGGGTGACGACGCTGCGCGTGCTCACCTCGGCGGGCGTGGTCCGGCCCTACTCGCCTCGGGTATCGCCCGGCATACCGGCGGGGGCTCCAAGGACACCATCGACGGCCTGATGGCCACCGGAGACCTGGGCCGTTTCGACGACGCAGGCCGCTTGGTCGTCGAAGGGCGCGACGACGAGATGATCGTCTCCGGCGGCGAGAACGTCTACCCCCAAGAGGTGGAGGACTCCTTGGCCCGCCACGAAGGGGTCGTCGAGGCGGCGGCCGTCGGGGTGGACGACGAGGAGTTCGGCAAGCGGCTGCGGGCCTTCGTCGTACTCACCTCTCCCGGCGCTGCGGACGAGGACGAGCTCAAGGCACACGTGAAGACCAACCTGGCCAGGTACAAGGTCCCGCGCGACTTCGTTTTCCTGGACGAGCTGCCGCGCAACGCCACCGGGAAGATCATCAAGAAGGAGCTCCCCGAGCGGGGTGCGCCGAGCGACTCCGAAGTCGACCCGGTCGGCAAGGCAGAATGATGCCGGTGACCCGCGCCGAGTCTCCAGCCCCGCTGACGGGGTCGCCGGCTCCGGACTTCGAGCTGCGCGACCAGCACGGGCAGTGGGTGTCGCTGTCGTCGTACCGTGGCCGGGCGTCCGTGCTGCTGGTCTTCTACCCGTTCGCGTTCAGCGGGGTGTGCAGCGGTGAGCTGGCCGGGCTACGCGACCACTGGGCCGATGTGGCCCCGGAGCACGCCCAGCTGCTGGCGATCTCCTGCGACCCGGTCTACGCCCTGCGCGCGTTCGCCGAGCTCGACAAGCTGAACTTCCCGCTGCTCTCCGACTTCTGGCCGCACGGGCAGGCATCGACCGCCTACGGTGCGTTCGACGCGGAGCGGGGGTGCTCGGCTCGCTCGAGCTTCGTGATCGACCGCGACGGCGTGCTTCGCTGGCAGGTGCACAACGCCCTCCCGGACGCCCGTGACCTCGCCGAGTACGCGCAGGTGCTGGGGGCTCTCTAGACCAGTGGCGGCGATTTGAACAAGAAGTCCCGGAAAGTTCCCATGACTTTGCTTTATTCACCTGACATCGGGCCCGAGAGGTAGTTGAATAGTCACTGCTGCGACCGCTGGTGACCCGAGACGCCGGCGGTCGTGGCTTTCAAATTCTGCCGCAGGCTCCGTCGAGGGCTCCCGTATGCTGTGCCCCGCTTCCAGGTTTCCCCGGGGCGCATAGCTCAGCGGTAGAGCACCTGCCTTACAAGCAGGTGGTCGCAGGTTCGACCCCTGCTGCGCCCACCCAACCCGGCCTGCGAGGTCAGCCTGATCGACAACGGCGACCCCGCCGAGGCGACCACGACGGTGCGCTACATGCACCGCAACGCCGCAACCAAGGGAGCATGTTCAAGTCGTCCTGGTGGGGGTACCGGGTCACTCGTGGCCCTGTTCCCCCGTCGCGAACGCACCGGCGTGTGGTGGCGGGATCACAGCCTGTCACTGGTCCTGGCCGGCCTGATGCTGGCGCAGACGACACACGCACTGTGGGCCGGTCACTACGTGTGGCTGACCGAGCAGGCTGACCACGGGAACAAGGGCGCGGGCGGGTGGCCGGCCGACTTCTGGATCTGGTGGAGCTGGGAGTACAACGTCTCGCTGGTGGCCGACACCTTCGGGGTGCTCTTGATCGTCCTGCTCACGAAGTGGCTCTACGAACGCGACAGCGAGGAGAGCAGTTAGCGCAGAGCAGCTAGCAGATAGCCGGAGCGGCTATCTGCTGACTTCTCGAGCGCTGTCGTCCACAGAACGCACAAGCTGGGAAACCTCCCCGACCTGGTGCTCTGGAACGTCGACGGTGAGCGGGTTTCCGCCGGCGCCGTCGGCGCTCGATTGAGGCAGATGAGCACTGTCGTAGCCATGCTCCTTGAGAAGAGCGAGGGCGAGCCCTGCACGCGCGGCCGAGGACATCTGGAAGTACATGCACACGACCCTACGGGTTCTGCCGCCCTGCCACACGACGGCGACCGCCCCCCGGCAGAGGTACCAAATGCCGGGGGGCGATCTCGCACGCGCTCATATCCTCCCGAGCGCTTGCAACGGGGGTTCGTCGGGGCACAGCAGCTCGGATGGGTGGCAATCGGTCCCACGCCTCCGCGTGGCTCGTGCGGGCACAAGAAACCGCCCCCGCTGGGCGTACCAGCGGGGGCGGCCGTCTACCGGAAGCGTTTATCGGTGGCCGGCGTCGCGGTCGTCGTCGTAGGGCTCGCGGCTGCCGGACTTGGCCAGTCCGCGGCTGACCATGT
>CADCUJ010000096.1 GCA_902805855.1 uncultured Nocardioidaceae bacterium | reverse complement strand
CCGGCGTACGTCGGCCGGTCCGGCCCGAGCTCGGACGGGCCGGAGTCGAGGTCGCCGACCCACGTGGCCACTGCCTGCGCGTACTCGGGTGCGTCCTCCGTGACCAGGTGGGACGCGCCCTCGTAGCGGTGCAGGACCGCCCGCGGCAGACGCCCGCGCAGGTCGGCCAGGTACCTGTCGCCGAACACCGGGTCACGCGGGCCCCACAGCAGGAGCACGGGCACGTCGAGGGAGCGGATCCCGTCGGCGATCGCGTCCAGCGCCGGCCGCGACGGATGGCCGGTCGAGAACGGGATGTCGGCGACGAAGTCGCCGACCGACTGCCGTCGCCGCGCTGAGCCGTAGGGCGCAGCGAAGGCCCGGCGGACGTCGCGCGGCAGTGCCGGCGCCGAGAGTGCTGTGGCGGCGTGCACGAACGTCGGCGTCCGCACACAGGACGCCTCGCGCACCAGCGGCAGGTGGGCGAGCCGGATCAGCGCAGGTCCGAAGTCGTTCTCCGGCTGCGCCACGGCCGTGTTCGCAAGAACGACCCCGCGCAGCTGCTCGCGGTGCTCCACCGCCCAGCCGAGCGAGATGGCTCCACCCCAGTCGTGGCCGACGGTGACGACCGGACCGGTGATGCCGAGCGCCGCGGTCAGGTCGCCGAGGTCACGGACGCGGTCCGGGAGGGTTCGTGGGTTCTCGAGCCGGTCGGAGTAGCCCATGCCGAGCTGGTCCGGCGCGACGGCGCGCCAGCCCGGAGGCGCGCTGGCCACCAGCCGTCTCCACAGGTAGGACCAGGTGGGGTTGCCGTGGACGCACAGCAGCGTTCCGACCGGCTCGCGTACGCCGTTGTCCAGGACGTGCCACGTCCGTTCGGTTCCGGTGGAGTCCGGGACGCGGACCAGCCGGGACCACGATGCCTCCAGCCCGGGTAGGCCCTCTGGTGGCAGCGTGGCGTCGAGCGTTGCTACCACGCGATCTCGAGACAGGAGGCGTTGAGCCCGGAGCCGATGCCCATCAGCAGCACCCGGTCGCCGTCCTCGAGCCGATCGACCTCCTCCGCCAGCGTGACCGGGACCGATGCCGGCCCGATGTTGCCGCGGGTCGGAAACGTACGCGGGACCAGGTCCGGGTCGATGCCGAGCCGCTCGCAGAGCGCGTCGGTGTGGACCTGGGAGATCTGGTGGATGATGTAACGGCTCATCCCCTGGGACCAGTCGAACTCTGCTGCGGCGTCTGCCCACAGGTCCGCGGACAGCTGCAGGCCGGCGTCGAGCAGACCCTTCAGGTCGGTGTTCATGACGTCGTTGTCGCCGACGCACAGCTGGTGGTGCTCGGTCCCCGCCCGGCTGACAGCGGCCACCAGGCGATGACCCTCCGGATGGCGGTCGGCGCGGCCCAGCACCACGGCGGCGGCGCCGGAGCCGAGCGTCAACGTGGCGAACTGGGCCACGACGTCCTTGGCCGTCGTCTCGGGTCGCGAGAGCCGTGCGATGGTCGCCTCCTGCACGCCGGTGGCGTCCTCACCGTTGACCACCAGCGCGAAGTCCACAACGCCGCTGTCGATCATCGCCCCGGCGAGCTCCATGCCGTTGACGAAGCCGAGGCAGGCGTTGGTCACGTCGAAGTTCTGGCATGACGGTGGCAGTCCGAGCGCATGATGCACCGACACCGCCGTCGACGGCTCGAGGTGCTTCCGGCTGACCGAGGTGTTCACCATCAGGCCGATGTCGGCGGGGTCCACCCCGCTCTCGCTGATCGCCTTCGCCCCGGCGGTCGCTGCGCCGTCGACGAACGACACCCCTTCGGGCCACCAGCGGCGTTCGCGGATCCCGGCGAGCCGCTCGAGCAGGCCCGGGCGCAGACCCACCCGCGCGTACGTGTCGGCGAGCCGCTCGTCCAGGGCTGCCGAGGTGATGATCGTGGAGGCATCCGCACTGCTCACGCTCAGGATGGCGGTGTTGCTGAAACGGTGCACGGAGCTGCCGCTCATAGGCAAAGTCCAGTCGTCGGTGGGGCCGGCCGAGGCGTAGGGCACTGCGCACGAGCACGGCGGAAACGGCTTCCATCGTAAGTCGGTCCCGCCGACACGGCTTGGCGAGCCGGGCGCCGCCGGGCCGTTACCGGCACCGGTCCGTCGGACAGTACCGGGTTCTGCACCCCGCGGGGTTGCCGAGAGCCGTCGCGAGGTCGAGGCTCGTCTGCATGACCCCGAAAACCGGATCCCCCTCGTCCGTCGAAGAAGCCCCCGCCTCGACCAAGAAGGTGGACAAGAAGTACTACGAGAGGGAGCTCGAGCGCCTGCAGGTCGAGCTCGTCAAGCAGCAGGAGTACATCCGCGCCCAGGGGCTCAAGGTCGTGGTCATCTTCGAGGGCCGCGACGCTGCCGGCAAGGGGGGCGCGATACAGCGCATCACCGAGAGCCTCAACCCGCGGGCCGCCCGGGTGGTCGCTCTGGCCGCGCCGACGGAGCGCGAGAAGAGCCAGTGGTACTTCCAGCGATACGTGGCGCATCTCCCCGCCGCCGGCGAGATGGTCCTGTTCGACCGCTCCTGGTACAACCGGGCCGGCGTCGAGCGGGTCATGGGATTCGCCACCGACGAGGAGTACGACGAGTTCCTCCGGTCCTGCCCGGAGTTCGAGCGGATGCTCGTGCGCAGCGGCATCACGATCATCAAGTACTGGTTCTCGGTCAGTGACACCGAGCAGGAGAAGCGGTTCCAGTCGCGACTCAAGGACCCGACCAAACGCTGGAAGCTGAGCCCGATGGACCTCGAGGCACGTAACCGCTGGGTGGACTTCTCGCGGGCCAAGGACGCGATGTTCGTCGCCACGGACATTCCCGAGGCGCCGTGGTGGGTCGTCGAGGCGGAGGTCAAGAAGCGGGCCCGGCTCAACGTGATCAACCACCTGCTGGGCCAGCTGCCGTACGACGACCTCACGCCCGAGGCTCCCGAGCTGCCGCCGCGCCCACCCCAGGACGACGACTACGTGCGCCCGCCCAAGGAGAGCCAGCACATCATCCCGGACGTGGTGCCCTGACCGGCGCCGCCCCGGCGAGCAGCCACTGAACGCAACGAGCCCGGCCCGGCCACGATGGCCGGACCGGGCTCGCCGGTGAGTCGTCAACCGGTGATCGTCAGTGGATCCGGTCGATCTTGCTGTGGTACCGCTGACCCGCCTTGCCGCCGAGCACCGCGGCGAGCAGCGTCCCGAGCAGCACCGCGACCAGCGTGATGATCGCGCCGACGGTGGCCTCGTCAGCCGAGATCGGCAGCGACGGAAGGTTCACCTCACGGAGCAGGTCGTACTCGCTCCCGGCAACGACGCCGAGGATCGCAACCGCGATGGTCACCAGCAGGCCGATGACCCACACCCCGGCGCCCTGCCGCCCGCCGTCGTAGCGCGACATCCGGCCCGCGACGTACCCACCGGCGTAGTAGCCGATGAGCAGCACCGCGAACACGATGATGGCGGTGACGATCCCTGCGGTGTCGGCGTTGGTCGTCGCCTCCTTCTGGCTGACGCTGTACCGGGAGCCGACCGCAGCGAGAACGCCGCTCACGATGGCGGTCAGCAGGATGGTGACACCGATCGCCACCAGCCAGCCGAAGAAGGCGGCGCCGATGTTGAAGCCGCCGTACTCGTCCCGGCGTCGCTCCTCCACGTCATTGGACGTGTGCCCGACGCGGTCGTCGGCCGTCCTGCTGCCGGTGTAGCCGCGCTGCTCGGCGCTCCTGGCGCCGGTATTGCGGCTGTCCTGACCCTTGCTCATGACACTCTCTCCTGCCGGTCATGGTCCGGGCCGTCGCCGATGGGCGCGAGCCCGGACCACCGTGTGCCTCGATCGGAGGCGGTTGTGTGATGCGGACGTCAGCTGGTGCGGTTGATGTCGCCGTCGACGTCGATCTGCTCCGAGCGGACCTGCTCGGTGACGGTCTCCTGCTCGGTGACCGTCTCGGTGCCGAGGCGGACACGCTCGACCGGCTCGACGGTCTTCTGCACCACGGGGACCTCGTCGTGCAAGACGACTTCGTGCTCGGCCTCAGTGATCTCTGGTCCGTCAACCGAGCGCGGGTAGTTCTCGTCGGTG
>CADCUJ010000095.1 GCA_902805855.1 uncultured Nocardioidaceae bacterium | reverse complement strand
CGTTCTTCGTCAGCCGACAGGTGATCACCGGTGCCGGGCGGGTCGGTGTCGGGCAGGACGGCCGCGAGCACGGGTTCCAGATCAGCCAGCGAGCCGACTACTTCGAGGTGGAGGTCGGCCTCGAGACCACGCTGAAGCGTCCGATCATCAACACCCGCGACGAGCCGCATGCCGACCCGGAGAAGTACCGCCGACTGCACGTGATCATCGGCGATGCGAACCTCGCGGAGATCTCCGGCTACCTCAAGCTCGGTACCACCGCGCTGGTGCTGGCCATGGTCGAGGACCGGTACCTCGACCGCGACCTCACCTTGGACCAGCCGGTCCGCGCGCTGCGCTCGGTCTCGCACGACCCCACCCTGCGACACCTGCTGACGCTGAACGACGGCCGCACCCTGACCGCCGTACAGCTGCAGATGGAGTACCTGGACCTGGCCCGGAAGTACGTCGAGGACCGGCTCGGCGCAGACGCGGACGAGCAGACACTCGACGTGCTCGCTCGGTGGGAGGCGGTGCTCACCCGGCTGGAGGCTGACCCGATGCTGTGCGCGGCAGAGCTGGACTGGGTCGCCAAGCTCAAGCTCCTCGAGTCCTACCGAGAGCGCGACGGGTTGACCTGGGAGGACGCCAAGCTGCACCTGATCGACCTGCAGTACGCAGATCTGCGCCCGGACAAGGGTCTCTACCAGCGCCTGGTCCGGATGGGCAAGATCGACCGGCTGCTTTTCGACGACGAGGTGTCCGAGGCGATGCACACTCCACCCGACGACACCCGCGCGTACTTCCGCGGGCGCTGCCTGCAGCAGTACGCCGACCAGATCGCCGCCGCCTCCTGGGACTCGGTGATCTTCGACCTGCCTGGGCGCGAGTCCCTGCAGCGAGTGCCGACGATCGACCCGCTGCGCGGCAGCCGCAGCCACGTGGGGGAACTCCTGGACCGATGCGACACGGCGGAGGCACTTTTTGCCGCATTGACTGGGTAGGGTCGACTCCACGCAGCAGAGGAGGCGGTCATGGCCCGCGACGGCGGACAGCAGCACAAGCAGCCGAAGAAGTCATCGGAGACCGAGGAAGCGCAGGAGAGCGCGCCGGCCGAGGAGGCCACTGGCCGCAAGGAGCAGCTCGACGAGGACATCGACGCGATCCTCGACGAGATCGACGACGTGCTGGAGTCCAACGCCGAGGACTTCGTGAAGTCCTTCATCCAGAAGGGTGGCGAGTAGAGCCCAGATGAGCATCCCCGACGCTCGCCTGCCCGCGCACTACCTGGTTCCCGGTTCGTCGTCGTTCGCGGAGTTCCTCTCCCAGCAGGCGCCGGAGCTGCTGCCGAACCGGCGCTCGCTACCGGCGGGCAGTGCCGAGAGCCTCGCGCCGCACGCCACCACGATCGTGGCCGCGACCTTCCCAGGAGGGGTCGTGATGGCTGGTGACCGCCGGGCGACGATGGGCAACATCATCGCCCAGCGTGACATCGAGAAGGTGCACCCGGCCGACGAGTTCTCCTGCGTGGGGATCGCGGGCACCGCGGGACTGGCCGTGGAGATGGTCCGGCTGTTCGCGACCGAGCTGGAGCACTACGAGAAGATCGAGGGGACCACGCTGTCGATGGACGGCAAGGCGAACCGGCTCTCGGCCCTGATCCGGTCGAACCTCCCGATGGCGATGCAGGGGCTGGCCGTCGTACCCCTCTTCGCCGGCTACGACCTCGCCGCGCGTCAGGGCAGGATCTTCTCCTACGACGTCACCGGCGGACGGTACGAGGAGACGGCGTTCCACTCCGTCGGATCCGGTTCGCTGTTCGCGCGCGGCGCGCTGAAGAAGCTCTACCGGGAGGACCTGTCCGACGAGGAGTGCGTGACCGCCACCATCCAGGCGTTGTACGACGCCGCCGACGACGACTCCGCCACCGGAGGACCCGACATGGCCCGCCGCATCTTTCCGGTGGTCGCCATGGTCACCGCCGAGGGCTACCGAAAGCTGCCGGACGAGCAGGTGGCGGCCACCGCCGACCGGGTCTTCGCGGGTCGGCTGCAGCGGCCCGACGGCCCCGCCGCGGCCCTGACGTGACCTCGACGAGCCCGATCAGCGGAGTGAACCCATGAGCATGCCGTTCTACGTCTCACCCGAGCAGCTGATGAAGGACCGCGCGGACTTCGCGCGCAAGGGCATCGGCAGGGGACGCAGCGTGGTCGTGGTGCAGTACGCGGACGGCATCGTGTTCGTCGGGGAGAACGCGTCCCGCGCGCTGCACAAGGTCAGCGAGATCTACGACCGGATCGCCTTCGCGGCGGTCGGGCGCTACAACGAGTTCGAGAACCTGCGGATCGCCGGTGTCCGGCTGGCCGACATGCGCGGCTACGCCTATGACCGTCGGGACGTGACCGGCCGCGGGCTCGCCAACGCCTACGCGCAGACGCTCGGCACGATCTTCTCCAGTGGCGGGGAGAAGCCGTACGAGGTGGAGATCTTCGTCGCCGAGGTCGGCGAGGTGGTCGAGGACGACCAGATCTACCGGCTCACCTACGACGGTCAGATCGTCGACGAGCACGGGTTCGCGGTGATGGGTGGCTCCGCCGACACCGTCACCGGCCACCTGAAGGAGCACTACACGGCTGACATGTCGCTGCGCGACGCGGTGCGTGCCGCGGTGGAGGGGCTCGAGCACAGCGAGAGCAGCCCTCGGGTGGTCTCACCGGAGGACCTGGAAGTCGCCGTCCTGGACCGCTCTCGCAGCCAGCAGCGCAAGTTCAAGCGGATCTCGGCCGAGCTCCTGGTCTCGATCCTCGGCGACCGCAGGCCCAGCCCGGCGGCGGAGGACGGCGCCGGGGACCAGGCGGACGGCTCGACGGACTCTGCTGCGCCGCAGCCGGAGGATGCTGACGCATCGCCACCGATCGCACCACCGGTGGCGCCGCCGGTGGCTCCCGGACCTCCGACCCCACACCAGCCGACCGATCCGGCGAGCCCGCCCGATGACCCCGGTGGTCCGCACCCGCCGGTCGACCCCGGCGACCCGCTTTCCTGACGCCTGCACCTCGCGCGGTGGCTGCCGAACCCGAGGGTGCACTCGACGCAGGAGGCCCCCCGCGACTGAGGTTCCTCACCGATCCCGTCGAGTTCCTGGACATCGCCGGCGGCTTCCTGGCCGCGGATCCAGTCGGTGGCACCGTGGTGGCCACGGTCGCGCACCGGATGGTCTCCCAGCGGGCCGCCGGGATCGAACAGCCGGCCAGCAGCTGGTGGCTGGTGGTCCGCGACGACTCGGGCGGTGTCGTAGGAGCCGGCATGCGCACGGCGACCTTCGCGCCGTACCCGATCTTCCTGCTGCCGATGCCGGACATGGCTGCGCTCGCGCTCGCACACGCGCTGCACCGGCGGGGGGAAGAGGTGCTCGGCGTCAACGGTGCGCTGCCGGCCGGAGCGGTGTGCGCCGCGGAGCTGGCTCGTCTGCGCGGTGGCCGGGTCGAGGTCGCGCAGCACACTCGCCTGCACGAGCTGGGGCAGCTGGTTCGGCCGGCTGGCGTGCCGGGCCGGCTGGTGGCGGCCACGGAGGACGACCTGGATCTGGCGACGGAGTGGTTCGAGGCGTTCATGGGGGACGCGGACGAACAGGCAGGTCGCCAGCGCGGCGCCGGTGCCCACGAGGCCCCCGAGCGTCCGGAGATGCTGCGCCGGCTGCGAGCCGGGTCCGTGTGGTTCTGGGTCGACGACTCCGGGCACCCGGTCCACCTGACCGCGGCCAACCCACCGTCGTTCGGCGTCGTCCGCATCGGGCCGGTGTACACCCCGCCGGCCCAGCGCGGCCGTGGCTGGGCCAGCAACGCGGTCGCCGAGGTCGCCAGGCGGATCCAGGCGGACGGCTCGCGGGTCTGCTTGTTCACCGACCAGGCGAACCCGACGTCGAACCGGATCTACGAGGCGCTCGGCTTCCATCCGGTGGTCGACATGGCCAACCTGCTCATCGTCCGCCCAGACTAGACTCTGTCCATGCACCGCAGTCGCCTGCACGTCGTGCTCATCGACTCAGCGCCTGACGTGGCCGACACCGAACTGGACTTCTGGGCAGCGGCGCTGGGAAGGGAGCCCACTGCCGAGCACGGCACACCGTTCACCGTCCTCTCGCCGCTCGGGTCCGGTCAGATCCTGGCGCACCAACGGCTGCGCGACGGCGCCTCTCGCATCCACCTCGACATCGAGACCGACGACACCGAGGCCGAAGTGGCTCGGCTCGAAGGGCTCGGTGCGGTGGCGGTGGGGGAGCACGACGGCTGCGTGCACATGCGCGACCCCGCTCAGCTGGTCTTCTGCGTGGTTCCGGTGCAGAGCGAGGACTTCGAGGAGCAGGCGACGCTCTGGCACTGACCCCTCCGGGCCGCGGGACCTGCTAGCCATCGACGAGCCGGTCCAGCTCGGTGAGGTCGTGGTGGTCAACCGGGCGCAGCTCATAACCGCTACGGAACACCCGCTGCGCCTGCACAGACACGCACGGGACGCGCTCGCCGGCCAAGGTTCCCGTGGTGAACCAGGAGCGGTGGAACTCGTGCCAGCCACCGTCCAAGGCACGCTGTCGAGCACTTCCGTCGCTGTTGGCGACCAGAGGGTGCAGGTCCACCCACCCGCGTCCGGGAGCGGCCAGCTCGACCCGGGTCGGCCGCCAGTCGGTCTGGATGGAGTAGCCGAGGGCCGCCAGGGCATCCAGCACCGCCCCCTCCCGCGTCGCGTCGAAGTCCACGTCGACGTCGCGATGGGCCCTGGTCTGGCGGCCGACGAGCGCGTCGACGCCCCAGCCGCCCTCCAGCCAGAAGCGGCAGCCGGCCGCTCGTAGCGCCGCCAGGACCGCGAGCACCTCTGGCAGGCTGGTGTCGCTGTGAGTGCGCACGGAGCAATCCTGCCTCGGGCTGCCTCGCAAGGGCATTGCACCGATCGTGTGGGATGGAGCGAGTCCGCGGGACAGGCTTGTGGTCTGCGCCTAGTGTGGGTCCGTGGACCGCCGGATCTTCGGGATCGAGAACGAGTACGGCGTCACCTGCACGTTTCGCGGGCAGCGGCGCCTCTCGCCGGACGAGGTGGCCCGGTACCTGTTCCGCAAGGTCGTCTCCTGGGGCCGCAGCAGCAACGTCTTCTTGCGCAACGGCGCCCGGCTCTATCTCGACGTCGGCAGTCATCCGGAGTACGCCACCCCGGAGTGCGACGACATCGTCGACCTGGTCCGCCACGACAAGGCGGGGGAGCGGGTCCTCGAGGGGCTGCTGATCGACGCCGAGCGCCGACTGCACGACGAGGGGATCGCCGGAGACGTCTACCTGTTCAAGAACAACACCGACTCCGCCGGCAACTCCTACGGCTGCCACGAGAACTACCTCGTGGGTCGCCACGGTGAGTTCGCCAAGCTCGCCGACGTGCTCATCCCGTTCCTGGTCACCCGGCAGATCGTCTGCGGAGCGGGCAAGGTCACCCAGACGCCGAGGGGAGCGATGTACTCGGTGAGCCAGCGCGCCGAGCACATCTGGGAGGGCGTCTCCAGCGCCACCACGCGTTCTCGCCCGATCATCAATACTCGTGACGAGCCGCACGCGGACGCCGAGAGGTACCGCCGGCTGCACGTGATCGTGGGGGACTCGAACATGAGCGAGACGACCACGATGCTGAAGGTGGCCAGCTGTGACCTCGTCCTCCGGATGATCGAGGAAGGCGTGGTGATGCGCGACCTCACCATGGAGAACCCGATCCGCGCGATCCGGGAGATCTCCCACGACATGACCGGGCGCCGCAAGGTCCGCCTCGCCAACGGCCGCGAGGCCAGTGCGCTCGACATCCAGCAGGAGTACCTCAACCGCGCCCGTGACTTCATCGACCGCCGCGAGCTGCACACGCCTCTGCTCGGGCGAACCCTCGACCTGTGGGAGCGCGGACTCAAGGCGGTGGAGTCCGGTGACCTGGGCCTGGTCGAGCGCGAGATCGACTGGGTGATCAAGTGGAAGCTGATCGACCGGTACCGCTCCCAGCAGGGGCTACCGCTCTCACATCCGCGGATCGCCCAGCTCGACCTCGCCTACCACGACATCCATCGCGGCCGAGGGCTCTACTACCTCCTCGAGCGGCGCGGCGCGGTCGCCCGGGTCACCGACGACGTGCGGGTCTTCGAGGCGAAGTCGGTGCCGCCGCAGACCACCCGGGCTCGCCTGCGCGGGGAGTTCATCCGGCGCGCGCAGGAGCGCAGACGCGACTTCACCGTGGACTGGGTGCACCTGAAGCTCAACGACCAGGCGCAGCGGACCGTGCTGTGCAAGGACCCGTTCCGCAGCCACGACGAGCGGGTACACAAGCTGATCGACGGGATGTGAGCTCCGAGACCTGAGCGCGCGAGGGAAGCGCCTATTTCAGTCCCAGGGACTCGGCAGGCGGCACTGGCCGAGCGGGGCTGGGTCAGGGTTCTCTCAGGTACGGCGGCTACTGTGGGTGCTTCTGACCCGCTGGCCGAGCCGGCCGCCCTGGTCCCCAATGAACTCGCTCGAGGTGTTGTTGTGCGTCAACGACTGGTTGCCATCGCCGTCGCTCCCCTGCTCCTGGTCGGTCTCGCTGCGTGCGGCGAGGACCAGCCCGCCGGGCCCTCCGACTCCGCCAGCCCGGTCGAGATGGGCAAGGCCATCTCGGGGGTCGAGGTGAGCGGTGAGCTCGGTCAGGAGCCGGAGGTCGAGGTCGACGGCCCGCTGAAGCTCGAGGAGACGCAGACGCAGGTGATCGAGGCCGGTGACGGTGGTCCGGTCGTCGAGGGCGAGCAGGCGCTCCTGCACGTCTCGCTGATCAACGGCACCACCGGCGAGGAAGCGGCCGCCACCTACGACCAGGGCACTCCGTTCCACGTGCAGCAGGTCAGTGAGGGCCAGCTGTGGCCGGGCGTTCTGGAGGCGATCGTCGACAAGCCGGCCGGCAGCCGGATCGCGGTGGCCGCCGTACCCGAGGACGCGTACGGGGCCTCCGGCAACCCCCAGCTGAAGATCGGCCCCAACGACCCGGTGCTCTTCGTCGTCGACGTACTCTCGGTGCAGCCCACCGACGTGCTCCAGGGCCCTGAGGGCGACCCGACCGAGGTCCCGGCATCGGTCCCCGAGGTCGAGGCGAAGGGTGAAGACGTCACGAAGCTGGACTTCTCCGGAGCAGCCAAGGAGCCGTCGGACGAGCTACAGGTGATTCCCCTGGTCGAGGGGACCGGCCCGCCCGCGCGCGACGACAGCCTGGTCACCTTCGACTACTTCGGCCAGGTCTACGGCACGAACTCGGTCTTCGACGAGTCGTTCAGCAAGCAGCCGGTCACCTTCCCGCTCGGCATCGGTGGCCTGATCAAGGGCTGGGACGAGGGCCTGGTCGACGTCAAGGAGGGCAGCCGGGTGATGCTCATCGTGCCGCCCGAGCAGGGGTACGGCGAGCAGGGGCAGCCGCCCAAGATCCCCGCCAACGCCACGCTGACCTTCGTGATCGACATCCTGGGCGTCGACGCACCGGCGTGAGGTAGGTTCGCCCGGACGGCCTGAGGAGTCTCGGAGGGAAGTCTGTGGCGGCACGAAAGAGCGAGCGGCTGCTCAACCTGCTGATCACACTCCTGGTCTCCCGCAGCTATGTGACCAAGGAACGCATCCGCAACGTTGTCGAGCAGTACCGCGATGCCCCGGACAGCGCCTTCGAGAAGATGTTCGAGCGCGACAAGGACGAGCTTCGCTCGCTCGGGATCCCGATCGAGGTCGGCTACCTGGACAGGGCCTTCGACGACGAGCCCGGCTACCGCATCGAGCGCTCCGCCTTCGAGCTGCCCGAGATCAGCCTGGAGGCGGACGAGGCGGCCGTGCTCGGGCTCGCCGCCCGGGTCTGGCAGCACGCCGGACTCGCCTCGGCCACCTCCGATGCCATCGTGAAGCTCAAGGCCGCCGGTGTGTCTGTCGACCGGACGGCGTTGGACGTCGCCCAGCCGCAGCTCGCCGTCGAGGAACCCGCCTTCGAGACGTTCTGGTCGGCCACGCAGTCGCGCACGCCGGTTACCTTCGGCTATCGCGGCGCTGGTTCGGCGGAGGCAGCCGTCCGGCACCTGCAGCCGTGGGGAGTGGCGTCCTACCGGGCCCGCTGGTATGTCGTCGGACTGGACACCGACCGGGGGGAGCCACGGCTGTTCCGGCTCTCCCGGGTGGTGGGCGAGGCGAGGCTCGAGGGCGAGCCCGGGTCGTTCGAGGTCCCGGAGGACACCGACCTGCGTGCCCTCACCGCCAACCTGGCACCCTCCGCGCAGCCACAGCGAGCGCGGCTGCGGGTGCGCCCGGGGAGTGCGATCGGTCTGCGTCGGCACGCGGCCGCGGTGAGGAGCGGGGCGCCGGACTGGGACGAGGTGGAGGTCGACTACGGGCGGACCGACGCGCTGGTCGATGAGCTGCTGGGGTACGGGGCGGACGTGGTCGTGGACGCACCCGATGACCTGCGGGCGAGCGTGGTGACTCGGCTGCGTGAGGTCGCCGAGCCCGTAGGGGCCCCTCGATGAGCGGCGCCCGGGACCAGGTCGGCCGGCTGCTCGCGCTGGTGCCCTATATCCAGAGCCGGGAGGAGGTCTCGGTGGACCAGGCGGCCACCGACTTCGGCGTGTCGGCGGCGCAGATCGTCAAGGACCTCAACGTGCTGTGGTTCTGCGGCCTGCCGGGTCTCGGCATGGGCGACCTGATCGACGTCGACATGGACGCGCTCGACGGCGAGGGCGTGATCCGGGTGTCCAACGCCGACTACCTGACCCGGCCGCTGCGGCTGGGCAGCTCGGAGGCCTCAGCGCTGATCGTCGCGCTGCGCACCTTGCGCGAGGCCGGTGACGCGGCTGTCGCGCCGACCGTCGACCGCGCGCTCGGCAAGCTCGAAGCCGCGGCCGGCGAGGGCGCCGCCCTGGCAGCCCAGGTGGACATCCGGGTCGATGCCGCCGCATCTCGGGACGCTCGGCTGCGGACGCTCTTCGAGGACGCCATCGGCAGCCGCCGCCGGGTTCGGCTCGACTACTACGTGCCGGCGCGCGACGAGGCCGCCGAGCGGGTGGTCGACCCGCTGCGCCTCGTGCAGGCCGAGGGAAACAGCTACCTGGACGCCTGGTGCAACAGCGCGGAGGGCCAGCGCCTGTTCCGGCTGGACCGGATCTCCGAGGCCGAGGTGCTCGACGAGGCGGTGGCCGACCACTCCGACGTACCCCCCCGGGACCTGTCGGCCGGCCTGTTACAGCCCTCGCCGGACGACCTGCTGGTCACCCTGCGGCTGCAGCCACGGGCTCGGTGGGTGGCCGAGTACTACCCGGTGGAGCGCACCGAGGAGCTCGACGCTGGAGCGCTGCGGGTCACGCTGCGTGCCGGGGACCGTGGCTGGCTGACCCGGCTGATGCTGCGGATCGGGGGAGCGGCGGAGGTCGAGGACCCGGTCGAGCTGGTCGAGGAGGTACGGCGAACAGCGGCCGAAGCCTTGCAGAACTACGGGTAACCCCTGGATCAGCGCGTACCATGGGCAACGACCTGTGATCGCGCCCCGAACACCAGGGCCAGATGAGGCGAAGAGGACCAGATGAGCGCTGTCGTGAACCCCATGGTGATCGGTAATCTTGGCACCACCGAGATCCTCCTGATCCTGCTCGTGCTCGTGCTGCTCTTCGGGGCCAAGAAGCTGCCCGAGCTGGCCCGGGGCAGCGGCCGGGCGCTGCGAATCTTCAAGTCCGAGACCAAGGGCCTGATGGACGACGACCAGGTCGACGAGTCGACGAAGACCCAGGAGCAGCGCTACCTCGACGCGCAGCGAGCCGAGTCGCACACCGCTACCGAAGCCCGCCCCGCCGAGACCTCGCCCGAGTACCGCCGCTCAGAGCCCGACCGCTGAGCCATCGGCGCGGTTCCAGTCCTTCGACGTGTCCTTCGCCGGAGTCCTCGGGCTGTTCCGCAGCAAGCCCCGCCAACCGGTGGGGTCAGACGGGCGGATGGCGCTCGCCGACCACTTCCGGGAGCTACGCGCCCGGCTGCTGAAGGTCGCCCTGGTCCTGATCCTCGGGATCGTGGTCGCCTGGTTCTTCTACGAGTGGCTCTTCGACCTGCTCTACTCGCCGTACGAGCGGGCCAGCGAGATCCTGGCCGCCGAGGGCGTCAACTCCCGAGGCGTGATCGGCGGCATCGGCAACCCGTTACTCCTGCGTCTGAAGATCTGTGCGCTCGCGTCGGTGGTGGTGCTCAGTCCCTTCTGGCTCTACCAGATCTGGGCGTTCATCGTCCCGGGCATGCATTCCAACGAGAGGCGCTGGACCAAGCTGTTCGCGGTTGTCGCCGGCCCGCTGTTCCTCGCCGGCGTGGCCACTGCCTACTACGTGCTGCCCAAGGGCATCGAGGTGCTGATCGGCTTCACGCCGGGTACGTTGCAGAGCCTGGTCGACTTCGGGGACTACTTCCGCTTCCTCACCCGGATGATGCTGGTGTTCGGCGTCGCGTTCGAGATCCCGCTGTTCGTCGTGCTGCTCAACCTGGCCGGCGTACTGTCCGGGCGTTCGTTGGGCGCGCACCGACCATGGATCGTGCTGGGCACGTTCGTGTTCGCAGCGGTCGCCACGCCCTCCACGGACCCGTTCTCGATGATCATGCTGGCGCTGCCGATGACGCTGCTGTTCCTGATCTCCGAGGTGGTGGCCCGGACCGTCGACCGGCGGCGTGCCAAGCAGCTCGCCGAGGGGGGCCACCACGACGAGGACGATGACGAGATGTCCTCGCTGGACTACGAGCACGACGCAACCGACTACCGGCGATCGAGCCTCGACCCGAGCGAGGACTGAGGGTCCCGGTGACCGCTCCGTGACGACCAGGCACACCGTCAGCGCTGTCGACCCGTTCGAGCTGCCCGAGTGGCTGGGTACGTCGCAGGTGGTGTGGGCGGCGACGACGAGCATCCACGACACGTACCTGGTCACCGGGGAGCTCTCCGGCGCAGGCGAGCAGACCGCCTGTGACCTGCTCGCTGCCGATGTCGCCTACCCCCAGCCGGTCCTCGAGGAGCAGTGGCGCTCCTCAGCTCACCAGGCGTGGACGCACGCTCAGGTGTCGGTGCTCGAGTACGACGGCCGGCTCACCTTGCCCGTCCCCGGCACCGGCTTCACCGCCGACCTGGTGCTGGAGAGCCTGGCGCGCTTCGCCAAGGCCCTGGGCGTCTCCTCCGACCGGTTCTCCGCCACCCTCCGCCTCTAGCCGCCCGCCCGCCACCCGATCCCGTGATCCCGTTGAGATGGGGCGCGTGCAGGTCGAGATGGGGCGCGCGCAGGTTGAGATGGGCCTCCGGCGGGTTGAGTCCGACACGCGCCCCATCTCAACGAGCACGGGGCCTATCTCAACGAGGGCGGGGGAGAGCGGGCGTGCGCTCGCGTATCCTCGCCGCGTGGCCAGAGAAATCGCGTTCCTGACCAACCCCTCGGCCGGCAAGAACAGGGGAGCGCGGTCGGCGGCGATGGCACTGCCGCGGCTGGTGGAGGCCGGTTTCGCCGTGCGCCAACTCACGGGACGCGACGCCGACGAGGCCCTCGACATCGCCCGATCCTGTGTCGCGGACAGCGTGGAGACCCTCGTCGTGTGTGGTGGGGACGGCATTGTCCACATCGCCGTACAAGCCCTGGCCAACTCGGCGACCAACCTCGGGGTGATCCCGGCCGGGACCGGCAACGACCTCGCCAGGTACCTCGGCATCGCGCGCAACTCTCCCGAGGACGCAGCAGACGTCGTGGTCGGCTCCCACGTCCGCACGATCGACCTGGCACGCGCTGGCGCCCAGTACTTCGTCACGGTGATGGCATCCGGCTTCGACTCCTTGGTCAACGAGCGCGCGAACGCGCTGCAGTGGCCGCGGGGACAGTGGCGCTACACCCTCGCCACCCTGGCCGAGCTGCGTGTGTTCGAGCCGCTGCCGTACACCCTGGAGATGGACGGTGTGGTTCGCCGGCTCGAGGCGATGCTCGTCGCGGTCGGCAACGGCCCGTCGTTCGGCGGCGGGCTTCGGATCACCCACGACGCGAAGATCGACGACGGTCTGCTGGACGTGGTGGTCATCAAGCCGATCACCAAGCTCGACCTGGTCCGTACCTACCCCAAGCTCTACACCGGCAAGCACGTGCACCACCCGCAGTACGAGCACCACCGCGTGCGCAGCGTGACCGTGGCCGCACCCGGCATCGTGGCCTACGCCGACGGCGAACGCCTGGGCCCGTTGCCACTGACGGTCGACGTCGTCCCCGACGCCCTGCGGGTGCTGACCCCGCGATGAGCAGCCCGTCGGAGAAGTACGCGAGGTACCGGCGTGCCAAGTCCACGCCGGTCTTCGCCGAGTTCGAGTCGCTCTACGACTTCGTGCTCGACGACTTCCAGGTCCGCGCGTGCCGCGAGCTCGAGGCCGGCAACGGCGTACTCGTGGCGGCACCCACGGGCTCCGGCAAGACGATCGCCGGCGAGTTTGCCGTACACCTCGCGCTCACCCAGGGCCGCAAGTGCTTCTACACCACTCCGATCAAGGCGCTCTCGAACCAGAAGTTCAGCGACCTGACCAAGAGGTACGGCGCCGAGCGGGTCGGCCTGCTCACCGGTGACAACACGATCAACGGAGAGGCGCCCGTCGTCGTGATGACGACCGAGGTGCTGCGCAACATGCTCTATGCCGGGTCTCACACCCTCGCCGGCCTCGGCTACGTGGTGATGGACGAGGTGCACTACCTCGCCGACCGCTTCCGGGGGGCGGTGTGGGAGGAGGTGATCATCCACCTGCCCGAGTCGGTGGCACTGGTGTCCTTGTCGGCGACGGTCTCCAACGCCGAGGAGTTCGGTGAGTGGTTGTCCACCGTGCGGGGGTCCACCACCACCATCGTGGAGGAACGCCGCCCGGTGCCGCTGTTCCAGCACGTGATGGTCGGTCGCCGGATGTACGACCTGTTCGCCGACCTCGACAGCTCCTCCGAGACCCGGGTAAACCCCGAGCTGGTTCGCGTGGCACGCGACGACTGGCGATCCGGGCGGACATCGCAAGGGCGTGGCGGTCGTGGAGCGCCGCGGGGCCGCGCTGGCGCCCGAGGGCAGTCGGGTCCGCGACGTCCCTACCTGCCCTCAAGGGTGGACGTCGTGGACCGGCTGGACTCCGAGGGCCTGCTGCCGGCCATCGTGTTCATCTTCAGCCGGGTCGGCTGCGACGCGGCAGTCACCCAGTGCCTGAGCGCGAATCTCAAGCTGACCTCACCAGACGAACGCGACGAGATCCATTCCTTCGTCGAGGCGCGGTGTGCCAACATCCCCGCCGAGGACCTGCACGTGCTCGGGTACCACGACTTCCTGGACGGGCTCACCCGCGGTGTCGCGGCGCACCACGCCGGGATGCTGCCGACGTTCAAGGAATGCGTCGAGGAGCTGTTCGCGGCCGGCCTGTGCCGGGTGGTGTTCGCCACCGAGACCCTCGCGCTGGGGATCAACATGCCGGCGCGCTCGGTGGTGATCGAGAGGCTGTCGAAGTGGAACGGCGAGACACACGCCGACATCACGCCCGGCGAGTACACCCAGCTCACCGGCCGGGCCGGCCGTCGTGGGATCGACGTCGAAGGACACGGAGTCGTGCTGTGGCAGCCCGGGATGGACCCGGGCGCGGTCGCCGGGCTCGCCTCGACCCGCACCTACCCACTGCACTCGTCGTTCCGGCCGTCCTACAACATGGCGGTCAACCTCGTGAAGCAGGTCGGCCGGGCAACCGCCCGTGAGCTCCTGGAGTCCTCGTTCGCCCAGTACCAGGCCGACAAGGCCGTGGTCGGACTCGCCCGCCAGCTGCACAAGAGCCAGGAGGCGCTCGAGGGCTACCGGGAGGCGGCTGAGTGCGACCGCGGTGACTTCATGGAGTACTCCGGGCTGCGTCGCAGGCTCAGCGACCTCGAGTCCTCGATGGCCAAGGCGCGACGGGCCGACCGGCGAGACGAGGTCGTCGCCTCCCTCGAGTCGCTGCGACCCGGAGACGTGATCGAGGTGCCTGCCGGGCGGTACGCCGGGATGGCGGTGGTGATCGACGCCGGGATGCGCTCGGACCGCGACGGTCCTCGTCCGTATGTCGTGACTGCCGACCGCCATGCGCGCCGGCTCTCGATGGCCGACTTCCCGCTCCCGGTCGAGGCAGTCACCAGGATGCGGATCCCACGCAACTTCAACGGGCGGAACCCCAAGTCGCGCCGTGACCTCGCCTCGAGCCTGCGCGCCAAGACGCACGGGCTCACGCCTCCACCCAGGCGCAGCAAGCGCGGTCCCAGCGGGCCTGAGCACCGGCGACGCGGTGATGAGGACCGAGGCGGTGACATCGCACGGCTGCGAGCGCAGCTGCGTTCGCATCCGTGCCACGGCTGTCCGGACCGGGAGGACCACGCCCGCTGGGCGGAGCGCTACCACAAGCTGGACCGTGACACGCGGGGACTGCAGCGCCGGATCGAGCAGCGCACGAACACGATCGCTCGACAGTTCGACCGCGTCTGCGACGTGCTGACCACACTCGGCTACCTCGCCGACGACCAGGTCACCGCAACCGGCGAGCGGCTGATGCGGATCTACACCGACATGGACCTGGTCGCCGCCGAGTCACTGCGCAACGGGCTCTGGGACGAGCTGTCGCCGGCCGAGCTCGCGGCCGCGCTGTCGGCGCTCGTGTTCGAGGCGCGCAGGGCCGACGACGCGGTGGCGCCGCGGCTGCCCGGCGGCCGGGTCAAGGCGACCTTGGCGGACATGGTCTCGTTGTGGGCCGATCTGGACAGCCTGGAGCGCGAGAACCGGCTGGACTTCCTACGTGAGCCGGACCTCGGCTTCGCGTGGGCGGCGTACGCCTGGGCAGAGGGCGCGGCGCTCGACGCGGTCCTCACCGAGACCGACCTGGCGGCCGGGGACTTCGTGCGCTGGATGAAGCAGCTGCTCGACCTCACCGACCAGATCGCCGATGCCGCGGGGGACAGCGCGCTCCGCAAGACGGCACGCAAGGCCTCGGCGTCACTGCGCCGCGGGGTGGTCGCCTACTCCTCGGTGTCCGACTGACCCGCCGCTTTTCCGGACAAAAGCCCCGTTCCTGTCTACCCTCGGCTCATGATCGAGAAGGAACCCGGGTGGTACCGGGACCCTGCGCCGGCGAACCAGCAGTCACCGACCACCAAGCGGTACTGGGACGGACAACAGTGGACCACCCAGGTCCGGGCAGCGTCGCGCCAGGAGCGCACGGCGTGGCAGCACGAGATCGCGCAGGAACAACGAGAGCACTTTGCGCTTGCCATGTCCGCGCCTGCTCAGCCGGGCGTCGGCCTCGCCACCGCCCTGCGCTCGCCCGGCGTCGTCAGCCGTGACTACACCCCGGACGGCTACCTACTCGCGGGATGGTGGTCCCGGGCCGGTGCGCTCGCGATCGACTGGCTGCTGACCACCATCCTCGGGGTCGTGCTCGGGTGGCGCTACGTCACGGGTCTCGCGAGGGGGTTCTCCGACTACAGCACGCAGGTGAGCCAGGCGATGGCCGCCGGGACCCAACCACCCACCGCGGACGCTCTCGGGTCTCAGCTGCTGCCGTCCCTGATCGGCCTGAGCGTGGTGATGTGGGGGGTGAAGCTGGTCTACACCGTCGGGTTTCTCAAGGCCTTCCAGGCAACCCCAGGGAAGTTCATGCTCGGCCTCGAGGTCCGGCTCCGCGAACGGCCCGGCACACTCAGCTGGGGCACGGTGCTGGTCCGTTGGCTCATCCAGAACATCGGCGCGCTCGTCGGGCTGGTCCCGGTAGTGGGGTTGCTGGGGTCGTTCTATCCGCTGCTCAACTACCTGTGGCCGCTGTGGGACGGCAAGCGGCAGGCGCTGCACGACAAGGTCGCCGGCACCAACGTGGTACGCCGCGGGGGGTGAGCGTCGCCGGAGAGGTCACGCCCTGACGGGCCGGTTCTCATACGGCGTCGACAGCACGATCGTGGTACGTGTCGCGACGTTCGCGGCGGCACGGATGCGTGCGAGCAGGTCCTCGAGGTCCACCGGCGTGGCGACCCGGGTCTTCAGGATGTACGACTCGTCGCCGGCCACCGACCAGCAGCTCTCGATCTCGCTGATTCCACTGAGCCGCTCCGGGGAGTCGTCGGGCTGGGAGGGGTCGATCGGGCGGATCGAGATGAACGCGGTCAGCGGCAGGCCGACCTGGTCGAAGTCGAGCACTGCGGCGTACGACCGGATGACGCCCCTCGCCTCCAGGCGCTTGACGCGCTGGTGGACCGCCGACGTCGAGAGACCCGTGGCCTTGCCGAGCTCGGTGAACGACATCCGTCCGTCCTCGCTCAGCAGCTGCAGGATCCGCCTGTCTAGGTCCTCCACGCGGCCAGGCTATTGCCCCTCAGCCGGAGAAGGCGCCGGCCGGCGGCCGACGGACACCGCGACGCCGCGTGCGAGTATCAGCCGTGCCGTCGGAGAACCGCCTGATGCTGCTCGACACCGCGTCGCTCTACTTCCGGGCGTTCTTCGGCGTTCCCGACACCATCACGGCGCCTGACGGCACGCCGGTCAACGCGGTACGCGGGCTCCTGGACTTCATCAGCCGGCTGGTGGGGGAGTACCGCCCCACGCACCTCGCCTGCTGCTGGGACGACGACTGGCGGCCGGCCTGGCGGGTCGAGCTGCTGCCGACGTACAAGGCTCACCGCGTCGTCGCGGAGTCCGCCCTCGGGCCGGACCTCGAGCAGGTGCCGGACCCGCTCGAGGTGCAGGTCCCGATCATCCGCGACGTCCTCGCCGCTTTCGGGATCGCTGTCGTCGGAGCGCCCGGCTACGAGGCCGACGACGTCATCGGCACGCTCGCCACGCGCGCCGACCCCGGCGTGCCTGTGGACATCGTCACCGGCGACCGGGACCTGTTCCAGCTCGTCGACGACGAGCGGAGCGTCCGGGTGCTGTACGTCGCACGCGGCGTCGGCCGGCACGAGAGGGTCACCAACGCCGTCGTGCGGGAGAAGTACGGCGTCGACGGCCGTCAGTACGCCGATTTCGCGACCCTCCGTGGTGACGCATCGGACGGGCTGCCGGGGGTGGCCGGCGTGGGGGAGAAGACCGCTGCGACGCTGTTGAACCGTTTCGGCGACATGGCCGGACTGCTGGCGGCCGTCGACGACCCCGGGTCGGACCTCGCACCCGGGCCGAGGGGCAAGCTGAGGGACGCCGCCGACTACCTCGCCGTCGCGCCGACCGTGGTCGCCGTGGCCTGCGACCTCGACGTCGGCGAACCCGACCTGTCGCTGCCGCTCACGCCGCGAGAGCCCGAGCGGCTCGTCGAGCTCTCCCAACGGTGGGGGCTCGACACCCCGACGGCGCGGCTGGTCGAGACCCTCACCGCGCTCCGGTCCTGAGGGGGGCCCGGGTCGGGGCTGGGTGGGGGCTGCGGAGGTCCTAGGAGGGGCTGCGGCCTGCCGGGGCGCTCAGGACGCGACTCCCCACGGCGTACTGCCACTCCCCATGGGCCGTGACCCGTGGGGAGCGC
>CADCUJ010000094.1 GCA_902805855.1 uncultured Nocardioidaceae bacterium | reverse complement strand
GTGCGTCTGTCGTGAACGGGGGAGGTACTCGTCGCGGAAGGTCACGCAGCCCGCGTTCTCCATCGCCCCCATGTTGTACTCCGGCACGTACAGCTGGTCGTACTTGCCGAACGGGTAGGGGTAGTCGAAGGCCTCCTCGAAGAACGCGAACCCCTGCTTGGTGACCTCGAGCAGCTCGTCGACGTCCAGGTGCTCGGCCATCGACTGGCGGCAGTAGTGTCCCAGGGCGATCTCGCCGCCACGGCCCTGGTAGGCGTCGACCACCTCGTGGTACTCACCGGCGACCAGTGCGGTGATGTAGGTGGAGATCCGCGCGGTGGCCGGGAACCGCCACGTGGCGGCTTCGGGCTCGCCCTCGCCGCTCTCCACCGGCTCCGGCTCCGGGGTGGGCGCGTTGGAGACCACCAACCAGTCGGCGGGGGCAGTCACGTTGAAGGTGACGCTCGCCTTGAGGTCCGGCTGCTCGAAGGTGGTGTAGACCCGGCGCGCGTCCGGCACCTCGAACTGGGTGTAGGTGTACACGCGTCCGTCGGCCGGGTCGACGAAGCGGTGCAGGCCCTCACCGGTGTGGCTGTAGGCGCAGTCGGCGACCACCCGCAGGACATTGGTGTCCTGGAGGTCGTCGAGTCGGATCCGGCTGTCGTGGTAGACGCTCGCGGTGTCCAGGTCGCGCCCGTTGAGGGTGATCGTCTGCACGATCGCACCGACGAGGTCCGCGAAGCTGGCGGCGCCGACCTGCGAGCAGCGGAACCGGATCTCCGTCGTGGACCGGAACGTCTTGTCGCCGGTGGTCAGGTCGAGGTCGACGGTGTAGGTGTCGACCTCGAGGAGATCGGCGCGCTCGCGCGCCTCGTCGCGAGTGAGGTTGGTGCCAGGCATGGGTGCATCCTCGCACCCGGGAATACCGGTGGGTGTTCCGGGCATTGCCCAACGAAGACCACTACAGCACTCGAGGAGCCGTGGTTCCGATGACCCAGCCGACCAGCCAGCCGACCAGCCACCGGGACGACCTGACGACCGACCGCACCCCGGTCGACTTCTGGTTCGACCCGTTGTGTCCCTGGGCGTGGATGAGCTCGCGGTGGCTGCTGGAGGTCGCGAAGGTACGTCGGATCAACCCGAGCTTCCACGTGATGAGCCTGGCCTACCTGAACCAGGACAAGGACGGCCTCTCCGAGAAGTACCGCGAGTTCTTGGACTCCGCGTGGGGACCGGCACGGGTCTGTGTCGCCGCGGCCGAGGCCGAGGGTGAGGCGGTGCTGCTTCCGCTCTACACCGCGCTGGGCAACCGGGTGCATCTGCAGGACCGCGAGCCGGACCGGACGCTGATCGAGGAGGCGCTGCGAGAGGTCGGCGCGTCGCCCGCGCTCGCGGACGCCATGGACAGCACGGACTACGACGAGGCACTGAAGAAGTCCCACCACCGCGGGATCGATCAGGTCGGCATGGACGTCGGGACTCCGGTGATCAGCGTCGACGGCGTCGGCTTCTTCGGTCCCGTCGTCACGCCGGCACCCAAGGGTGAAGATGCGGGCAGGCTGTGGGACGGGGCGCTGCTCGTCGCGGGCACGCCCGGCTTCTACGAGCTCAAGCGCAGCCGCGACAAGGGTCCCGACTTCTCCTGAACTCGTTGGGACCGGTGTCGAAGCGCCCCCTAGGATTCCGCGCATGAGCCGTGTCCTGTCCGCCGTCGCCTGGCCGTACGCCAACGGCCCGCGCCACATCGGCCACGTGGCCGGTTTCGGCGTCCCCTCCGACGTCTTCAGCCGGTACATGCGGATGGCCGGGCACGACGTGCTGATGGTCTCGGGGACCGACGAGCACGGCACCCCGATCCTGGTGGCCGCAGACGCGGAGGGGGTCAGCGCTCGAGAGCTGGCCGACCGGAACAACCGGGTCATCGTCCGGGACCTCGCAGACCTCGGCTTGTCCTACGACCTGTTCACGCGGACCACGACGCGCAACCACTTCGCCGTCGTGCAGGAGATGTTCCTCACCGTCCACCGCAACGGCTACCTGGTCGAGCAGACCACGCAGGCGGCGATCTCTCCGTCGACCGGGCGCACGCTGCCCGACAGGTACATCGAGGGGACCTGCCCGATCTGCGGCTACGACAGCGCCCGGGGCGACCAGTGCGACAACTGTGGCAACCAGCTCGACGCCACCGACCTGCTGAACCCGCGCTCGCGGATCAACGGTGAGGCCCCGCAGTTCGTGGAGACCCAGCACTTCTTTCTCGACCTGCCCTCGCTGGCCGGCAGGCTCAAGCAGTGGCTCGACGACCGGGAGGCCTCGGGCACCTGGCGGCCGAACGTGATCAAGTTCAGCCAGAACATCCTCGAGGACATCAAACCGCGGGCGATGACCCGGGACATCGACTGGGGAATCCCCATCCCGCTCGACGGATGGCGGGAGCAGTCGGGCAAGCGCCTCTACGTGTGGTTCGACGCGGTCATCGGCTACCTGTCCGCCTCGGTCGAGTGGGCGCGCCGGCTCGGAGAGCCGGACCGATGGCGCGAGTGGTGGAACGACCCGCAGGCGCTGTCCTACTACTTCATGGGCAAGGACAACATCACCTTCCACTCCCAGATCTGGCCTGCGGAGCTCCTTGCCTACAACGGCCTGGGCGAGCGTGGCGGAGCGCCGGGGGAGCTCGGCCGCCTGAACCTGCCCACGGAGGTGGTCTCCTCTGAGTTCCTGACCATGGAAGGTCGCAAGTTCTCCTCGTCGAAGGCGGTGGTGATCTACGTTCGCGACGTCCTCGAGCGCTACCAGGCCGATGCGCTTCGGTACTTCATCTGCGCCGCGGGTCCGGAGAACCAGGACAGCGACTTCACGTGGGCCGAGTTCGTCCGCCGCACCAACGACGAGCTGGTCGCCGGTTGGGGCAACCTGGTCAACCGCACGGCGAACATGATCGCCAAGAACTTCGGCGAGATCCCCCCAGCCGGGGCGCTCACCGCCGCGGACGAGGGCATCCTCGCCAGCACGCAGACGGGCTTCGAGACCGTCGGCGACCTGATCGAGAGGCACCGGCAGAAGCAGGCGATCGCGGAGGCGATGAAGGTGGTGGCCGAGGTGAACAAGTACGTGTCGGACGCCGCGCCCTGGAAGCTCGCCAAGGATGACCCAGCCGACGGCACCGGCCAGGACATGCGCAGGGCACGGCTCGCGACGATCCTGCACGTGACCGCACAGGCGGTCGCCGACTGCAACCTGATCCTCTCGCCGTTCCTGCCTCACGGCGCGAACGCCGTCGACCGCGTCCTGGGCGGCAGCGGCCAGCTCGCTCCGATGCCGGTGATCGAGGAGGTCCGGGATCTCGATCTAGGCGCCGAGAACGAGTCGACGTACCCGGTCCTCACCGGCGACTACTCCACCACGCCCGCCTGGGAGCGACGGCCGATTGTGGTGGGCACCCCGGTCGAGAAACCGGTGCCGGTCTTCACCAAGCTCGACCTGTCCGTCGTCGACGAGGAGCTGGCCCGCCTCGCAACCACCGGCGCATCGAGCTGATCGGCGTGCGCGTGCATCTCGGCTCCGACCATGCGGGACTCGAGCTCAAGGCGCAGCTCGTCACCTGGCTCGAGTCCGTGGGGCACGAGCCGGTCGACCACGGTCCGTTCCACCACGACGCCTTGGACGACTACCCGCCGTTCTGCCTGCGAGCGGCCGCAGCGGTCGTCGCGGACCGGGCACGCGGGGAGCCGAGCCTCGGCGTGGTGATCGGGGGGTCCGGCAACGGGGAGCAGATTGCGGCCAACAAGGTCGCCGGGGTGCGTGCGGCCTTGGCCTGGAACGAGGAGGTCGCCACGCTGGCGCGTCAGCACAACGACGCCAACGTCATCTCGGTCGGCGCCCGGATGCACACCTCGAGGGAGGCGGCCCGACTCGTCGAGGTGTTCCTCGAGACCGGCTACCTCGACGAGGAGCGGCACGCCCGTCGGATCCGGATGATCGCCGACTACGAGACGACCGGCGAGCTGCCACCCCTTCCACCGAGCGGCTCGCGTCCGACGCCGACCAGTCCCGATGCCTGAGGGCCACACGCTGCACCGCCTCGCCGGCTCGCTTCGCGACCACTTCGCCGGACAGGTCGTCGAGGTCTCGAGTCCCCAGGGGCGATTTGTGGAGTCGGCCGGGGTCGTGGACCGCACCGAGGTCGTCGGGGCCGATGCCTTCGGCAAGCACCTGTTGATCGGCTTCGAGGCGCAGCGGTACGTCCACGTGCACCTCGGCCTGTACGGCAAGCTCGAGGTGCGCGAGGGCGCGCCACCCCCGCCGGTGGGACAGGTGCGCCTGCGCATCGTCTCGACCGGCAAGGCGCGGGTGGACGCCGCGGCCGCAGGGCGTCATCCCGCGTTCGCCGACCTGCGCGGAGCGACGATCTGCGAGCTGGTCTCCGAGGAGGAGCGCGGCGCGCTCGTGGCGAGGCTGGGTCCCGACCCGTTGCGGGACGACGCCGACCCAGCGCGCGCCTGGGCACGGATCAGCCGCAGCAGGGCGCCGGTGGGCGCACTGCTGATGGACCAGGAGGTGCTGGGCGGGGTGGGCAACGTGTACCGCGCGGAGCTCCTCTTCCGCCATCGGATGCATCCCCTGCGGCCGGGCCGGACCCTGCGCCGAGGGCAGTTCCTCGCGATGTGGACCGACCTGGTGCAGCTGATGCAGGACGGCGTCGGCACCGGGCGCATCGACACGGTCCGGGTCGAGCACACCCCGGAGGCGATGGGTCGGGCGCCTCGTCGTGACGACCACGGTGGCGAGGTCTACGTCTACCGCCGTCACGGCCAGCCGTGTCTCGTGTGTGGCGCAAAGGTGCGCACCGAGGTGCTGGCAGCGCGGAACCTGTTCTGGTGCCCTCGGTGTCAGCCCATGTTCCGTTCCCGGGCCGGGAACCGGCGACCATAACTGCTCACCGGCACCAGCACCCAACGGAACCGGTGCGCGGCCGAGCGACTCTCGATTCGCGCAAAGCGCGCACGGTCTTTACCTACCGAGATTAGGCTCCAGGTGTGGTGGCAGCTGCGAGCCCGGACCGGCTGACGCGCGTTCCTGTGCGTCGGCAGGTCCGTCGTCGCTGGAACCTGGTTGTCCGACGGGCTCGCGAGGGGGACCTCCTTTGGACCGTCGTGCTCACCGCCGTCGCCTTACTGATCGGGTACGGCATGGTGGGCTGGCCCGAGCACGTGACGGGTGCCGCCCTCGTGGTGCCCATGGTGCTGGCCAACCTGATGCTCGGTCCCCGCACGCTGCCGTGGCTTGTCGTGTTCACCATGAGCGTGCTGGTGTTCGCGGTCAGCCTGACGGACAACCTCGACGGCCGACGGGTCACCTCGATCCTGGTGGCCTTCCTCGTCGGCCTGGTGATCTTGGTGTCCTCGTTCCACCGGTCCCAGCTCGGGGTCGCCGGAGCCCGCGGCGAGTCGATGCTGGTCGACCTGCGCGACCGAATCTCCAAGCAGACCCAGATTCCGGAGCTCCCCGACCGGTGGTACGTCGACGCGGTGATGCGATCGGCCGGCGGCTCGTCGTTCGCCGGCGACTTCTTCGTCGCCAGCCAGGCAAACGACGGCCGCCTGCTCGAGGTGGCCGTCGTCGACGTGTCCGGCAAGGGCGAGCAGGCCGGCACCCGCTCGCTGCTGCTCTCCGGAGCCTTCGGGGGCCTGCTCGGGGCGCTGCCTGCCGGGAGCTTTCTGCCGGCCGCCAACGAGTACCTGCTGCGTCAGGACTGGAGCGAGGGGTTCGCGTCAGCCGTGCACCTCTCCCTCGACCTGGACACCGGTGACTTCGAGATCCGGTCCGCCGGGCACCCGCCGGCCGTCCAGCTGATGGCGGGCTCGGGCAGATGGGTCACCCACGAGGTCGAGGGCCCGGTGCTCGGCCTGATCAAGCACGCCGAGTTCCACGTCGTGGCCGGAAAGCTGCAGGTGGGCGACGCGCTGCTGCTGTTCACCGACGGGCTCGTGGAGACACCCCAGCGCGACATCTCGCTGGGGATCGACAAGCTCGTCGGCCGCGGTGAGCGGCTGCTCAACCGCGGTTTCGAAGGCGGGGCCAGGCGTATCGTCGACGACCTCGGATCCGCCGACGACGACCAGGCCTTGCTCCTGCTGCACCGCCGTTGAGCCTGTCGACCGGTTGAAGTCACCTGACCCCGGGTATGGCGGCAATGACGCCCTGGCGACACCATGGCGTGGGGGGCAGCGCAGGGGACGGAGGGGCAGGATGCGCACGGATGCACAGGAATGGTTCGACACGCACACCTCGCTGGGCCACGAGTGGTGCAGGCACCGGCTGACCGCACTCAAGGGTGACCAGCGGGTCAGCGTCGTCCTCCCAGCACGCAACGAGGCGGCCACCGTCGGCCCCATCGTCACCAGGCTGCGCCGGGAGCTGGTGCACCGGGTGCGGCTGGTCGACGAGGTCGTGGTCATCGACTCCGGCTCGGTGGACGCCACCGCCGCCGTTGCCGGTCGCGCGGGGGCTCGGGTGGTGCGTCAAGGCGACGTCCTCCCCCGGGTCGGGGACCGGGTCGGCAAGGGCGAGGCGCTGTGGAAGTCGCTGGCTGTCACCCGGGGCGACCTCGTCGTCTTCGTCGACGCCGACCTCCGCGACTTCGACGAGCAGGTCGTCGTCGGGCTGCTCGGGCCGTTGCTGAGCGACCCCCTGATCAGCTTCGTCAAGGCCTTCTACGACCGCCCGCTGGCCACCGGCGGCCACGTGCTTCCCGCAGGCGGCGGGCGGGTCACCGAGCTGGTGGCCCGGCCGCTGCTGAACCTGCACTGGCCGGCGGCCGCTGGGTTCGTGCAGCCGCTGGCCGGGGAGTACGCGGGTCGACGCTCGCTGCTGGAGAGGCTTCCCTTCGTGTCCGGCTACGGGGTGGAGATCGGCATGTTGATCGACGTCCTCGAGTGGCACGGACTCACCGCCATGGCCCAGGTCGACCTGGGCAGGCGTCGGCATCGCAACTCTTCGGACGCCGCACTGGGCCGGATGGCGGCTCAGGTGCACCTCGCCGTGCTGTCCCGGCTGCACCAGCACGGTCGGGCCCTGTTCACCGACGAGCCGGCCATGGTGATGACCCAGTTCGAGCGTGAAGGCGCTCGGTTCACCACGACCACCAGTGACGTGCGGGTCACCGAACGCCCGCCGATGGCCGAGGTGCCGGAGTACCGGACCCGGCTGGCGGCGGAGAGCGCGTGAGCCTCACGGTCCTGGTGAACGCGGGGCCCTGGCTGCCGGTTCCGCCACGCGGCTACGGCGGCATCGAGACCGTGGTGGCCACCCTCGTTCCGGAGCTGCGCCGCCTCGGCGTCCGGGTCGTCCTGGCGACGGTCGGCGGAAGCGAGCTGGAGGCGGACGGTTATGTCCGCACCATGGCGACGGGTAGGTTCCCGGCGGTCACCGCGCCGTACAACCAGTCCTCGGGGATCGTGCACGCACACATGCACGCTGTGGTGACCGCGATCCGCGACGACCCGTCCATCGACCTGGTGCACGACCATCTGGAGGTCGTCGGTCCCGCCGTGCTGGGAGCCATGGGAGCCGCCGCCCCGCCTTCGCTGCAGACCCTGCACTGGGATCTGCGCAAGCACGCCGACTTCTACTCCACCTTCGACGGTCGCGGCCGCGTCGCCTTCGCGGCGGTCTCCGAGTCCCAGCTCGAGCTCGCCCCTGAGCGACTGCGTGCCCAGACGATTGGCGTGGTGCCGCTGGCAGTACCCCGGCCACCGAGCGTCGAGGTCGAGATGGGTGACCATGCCGTCCTGCTGGCCCGGATCACGGCGGTGAAGGGTCAAGACATCGCCGCCCGGGTGTGTCGTCGTGCCGGGGTCCCCCTGGTCCTGGCCGGTCCGGTCGCCGGGGTCCAGTGTCCCGAGGAGCTCGAGAGGCGGTTGGCCGACGGCGACGACGAGCTCGCCCGACACCCGGACGTGCGGTTCTACCTCGACCAGGTCGCGCCCTTGGTCGACGGGGTCGGCGTGCGATGGGTCGGCGAGGTGGCCGGAGAGGCGAAGGAGCGTCTGCTGCAGTCGGCGCGGGCACTGCTGGCACCGCTGCGTTGGCCGGAGCCCGGGGCGACCGGGGTCGTGGAGGCGCTCACCCGGGGAGTGCCGGTCGTGGGCACGCCGATGGGCGCGCTGCCCTCCCTGGTCCGGCCGGGAAGCACCGGCTACCTGGCCGAGGACGAGGACGACTTCGTAGCGTGTCTGCACCGGCTCGACCAGATCGACCCCGACTCGTGCCGAGCTGCCGTGGGCTCGTGGACCCCGGAGGCCATGGCCGAGCGCTACCTCGGCCTCTACCGGCGGCAGCTGGAGGCGGCCGCATGACCGCCACCCGGGTCGCTGTCATCGGCGCCGGGTCGGTGGCCCGTCGCCACGTCGGGGTGTTGGGCGGACTTCCTGGCGTCGCTGTGGTGGCCATCGCCGACCCTGTGGCCCCCGCCGCGGAGGCGCTGGCCCACGAGTGCGGCGCCCAGCCCTTCACTGTCGCCGAGCAGGCGCTGGACGCCACCGAGCCCGACGCGGTCTACATCTGTGTGCCGCCGTTCGCGCACGGTGCTCCGGAGAAGGCGGTGCTGGCCCGCGGACTGGCGATGTTCGTCGAGAAGCCGGTGGCCGCGGACCTCGCAGTCGCCGAGGAGCTCGCCGCGCTCGTGGCGGAGGCCGACGTGGTGACCGGTACCGGCTACCACTGGCGCTGCCTCGACGTGCTGGCGACGGCACGACGGATGCTCGAGGAGTCGCCTGCCCTGCTGGCCAGCGGCTACTGGCTCGACAAGCGACCTCCTGTCGCCTGGTGGGGTCGCACCGACCGGTCCGGCGGGCAGGTGGTCGAGCAGCTCACCCACGTCCTCGACCTCACTCGGCTGCTGCTCGGCGAGGCGCGCGAGGTGTTCGCCGCCGGCGCACGGCGGCACCTGCCTGCCGGAGAGGAGGACGAGAGCGACGTGGACGACGTCACCGCAGCCACCCTGCGCCTCGCCTCCGGCGCCGTCGCCACCCTGGCAGCGACCTCGCTGCTCGAGGTGAAGCACCGAGCCTCGCTGCACACCGTCAGCCGCGGTCTGGTGCTGGAGCTCTCCGAGACCGGGCTGGTCGTCGACGACGGCGCGTCACGGGTCGAGCACCACCCGCAGGAGGACCCCAAGGTGGCGGTCGACCGCGAGTTCATCGAGGCGGTCCGAGGGGAGCGCGAGGGCACCCGGACGTCGTACGACGAGGCGGTCCGAAGCCACCGGCTGGCCTGTGCGGTAGCCGAGTCGGCGCGATCCGGTCTGCCGGTGAGGCTGGTCGAGGGGGACCTTCGGTGAAGCGTCGCAACCTCGTCGTCGTCGGACCCGGCCGCGTCGAGCTGGTCGAGGAGGAGATGCCGACCGTGCAGGAGGGCCAGCTGCTGCTGGAGACGCTCACCACCGGCCTGTCCGCCGGCACCGAGCTCACCTTCGTCAAGGGCGACCACCCCGGCCGCCACTCGCGTCTGGACGCAGAGCTCGGGCTGTTCCTGCCCGCCGAGGAGGACTCGGCCTACCCGGTACGACGGCTCGGGTACATGGAGGTGGCGCGGGTCGCCGAGACGCGCACCGAGGCGTTCGCAGTCGGCGACCTGGTCGCCTCCGCGTACGGCCACGCCACCGCTCACGTGTCCGACCCGGTGCGAGAGCACGTGGTGCCGCTGCCCGAGGACCTCGACCCGGTCCTGGGCGTCTACGTCGCCCATCTCGGGCCGATCTGCGCGAACGGTCTGCTGCACGCGGCCGCCGATGCCAGCGGGCAGCAGGTCGGCTCGCTCGGGGAAGGGGTAGCGGGTCGACGCGTGCTGGTGACCGGCGCCGGACTGGTCGGCCTGCTCACCGCAGTCTTCGCCGACCTGCACGGCGCGGACGAGGTCGTGGTGGTCGACGCCGACCCCCGACGCCGTCGGCTGGCAGAGGAGCTGGGCATCCGCGCGCTGGACGTCGAGCGCGACCCCGCTCGGACCCTGAAGACACGGTGGCGTCATGCTGCCGGCGACCACGGTGCCGATGTCGTGTTCCAGTGCCGCGGCCGGCCACACGCGCTCGCCATCGCGCTGCGGGCGGTGCGCCCGCAGGGCACGGTCGTCGACCTGGCCTTCTACACCGACGGCGCGGACGAGGTGCGGCTGGGGGAGGAGTTCCACCACAACGGGTTGAGCCTGCGCTGCGCCCAGATCGGACGGGTGCCGAGGGGCTTGGCCCCGGCCTGGGACCGGCATCGCCTCTCCGCGGAGACGGTGCGGCTGCTGCGCTCACGCGGCCAGGACATCCGCCGCCATCTCGTCACCGACGTGCTGGACCTCGAGGAGGCTCCGGCCCTGTTGGCCGATGTCGCGGCGCGCAGACGCCATGTGCTCTCCGCGGTGTTCACCGCCGCTGGGACGGGTTGAGGTCAGAGGTCCTCGGCGCCGGTAGCCGGCGTCCCCTCGGGACGGAACGCGTCGCCGGCGTCGACCAGCCGCCCCGCCTCGACCAGGAGACGCCGTCCCGCCGCGTTGGCCACCCCGGCCCTCAGGTCCGTGCCGCAGACCTGGTGCAGCACCCGGAACAGGCCGCCGTGGCAGACCACCAGCACAGCGGACGCGAGCTCACTTGCCGCCCGCAGCCCGGCGAGGACCCGGGTGGCGAAGACGTCGTAGGGCTCGGTGTCGCCCACGAGCTCTGTCGAGGCACCGTCACGCCACGCCTCAACGCTGCCGGGGAACCTCGCCTCGATCTCGTCCCGGTGCAGACCGGTGAGTGTCCGGCTCCACCTCTCCCGGAGGTCCGGCAGGACGACCGGCAGGTCGAGACCCAGCTCGGCCGCGACGATCGCGCCGGTCTCGTGCGCGCGGGCCAGGTCGGAGGTCGCCACCGCCCGGAGACCGGTCGTCCGGAACCGCTCGGCGAGCTCTGCGGCCTGACGCCGGCCGAGGGCGCTCAGTGGCGGGTCAGCCTGTCCCTGGAAGAGGTGGTCGCGGTTCCAGGTGGACTCGCCGTGACGCACGACGACGAGCTCACCGGGATTCGTCGCGGCGCCGTCACCGGTAGACATGTCGGGCATGGAGCGGATGACGGGAATCGAACCCGCGTCATCAGTTTGGAAGACTGAGGCTCTACCATTGAGCTACATCCGCGCGTCACCGGCGCAGTGCCGATGCGGCGTCCATGGTGCCACAGCGGCCGGGCGCAGCCCCAATCTCAGCACCAGACGATTACGGCGCGTCGGGCCGGTTCGCCTACACTCCCAGTGACCCGTGTCGGTCGCGATCCGGGGCGTAGCGTAGTGGCTAGCGCGCCTGCTTTGGGAGCAGGAGACCGCAGGTTCGAGTCCTGTCGCCCCGACCGAGCCCACACCGAGCCAGACCAGTTCACACCGGGCAGCCAGCCCGGGCCACAGCCGCGTACCCGAGCAACCGAGGAGAACCAGTGAAGAGCGCCGTCGAACCGCTGAGCCCGACCCGGGCCAAGCTCACCGTCGAGGTGCCCTTCGAGGAGCTCAAGCCGAGCCTCGACGCGGCGTACAAGAAGATCGCCCAGCAGATCAACGTGCCCGGCTTCCGCAAGGGCAAGGTGCCGCCGATGGTGATCGACCGCCAGGTCGGCCGCAACCTGGTCCTCGACGAGGCCATCAACGAGGCGCTGCCGCAGATCTACGTGCGGGCGCTTCAGGACAACGACGTCCAGCCGCTCGCCCAGCCCGAGATCGACATCACCCGGTTCGAGGACAACGAGGCCCTCGAGTTCACCGCGGAGGTCGACGTCCGGCCGGAGATCGCGCTGCCTGACTACGAGGGCATCGAGGTCACCGTCGACGACATCGTGGTCACCGACCAGGACGTGGAGGAGCAGATCCAGAACCTGCGAGAGCGGTTCGCCACGCTCACCGACGTGGACCGCGAGGCAGCCGATGGCGACTTCGTGACCATCGACCTCACCGCCTCCGCCGGTGGCGAGCTCGTCGAGGGTGCGGAGGCGTCCGGGATGAGCTACCAGATCGGTCGCGGCGGGATGCTCGAGGGCCTCGACGAGGCGCTGGTCGGCATGCGGGCCGGGGAGGAGAAGACCTTCTCCTCGCAGCTGGTCGGCGGTGACCAGATCGGCAGCGACGTGGACGTCTCCGTCACGCTCGGCGCGGTGAAGGAGAAGGAGCTCCCGGAGCTCGACGACGAGTTCGCGCAGACCGCCAGCGAGTTCGACACGCTCGCCGAGCTGCAGGACGACGTACGCGTCCGGCTGGGTCGGGGCAAACGGCTCGAGCAGGCTGCCGCCGCTCGTGACTCCGTCCTCGAGCAGCTCCTCGACCGGGTTGAGGTGCCTTTGCCCGATGCCGTCGTCGACAGCGAGCTGCAGGCCCGGCGGGAGAACATCGAGCAGCAGCTGGGCTACGCGGGAATGACCATGGAGGCCTACCTCGACTCAGAGGAGCAGACCGTCGACGAGTTCGAGGCGGACCTCGACAAGCGGGTGCGGGATGCGGTGGCCGCGCAGTTCGTCCTCGACGAGGTGGCGAAGAAGGAGGGGATCGGGGTCGAGCAGTCCGAGCTGTCCGAGCACATCTTCCGCCGCGCGCAGCAGTCCGGGCAGAACCCCGACGAGTACGCCCGGCACATGGTCGAGCACAACCACATCCCCGAGATGGTCTCCGAGGTCGTCCGGGGCAAGGCGCTGGCCGGCATCGTCGAGAACGCCAGGGTGGTCGACGAGTCGGGCAACCACGTAGAGCTGAAGCTGCTCCAACCCGATGGCACCATCGGCGAGCCGCCCGAGGAAGGCGCAGCCGAGCCCTCCGGAGAGTCGGAGGCCGGCGAAGCCGTGGCCGACGAAGCCGGCTCAGGCGAGGAGGGGCCCCAGCAGGCGTGAGCGGGGGCGCGGCTCCTCGCACGCCACCGGTAGGACCGGGCGTGATGGGAGCCTGTGCGCTGGCCAGCGAGTACGCCGACGACCTCGTCGTCGGGACTGCGCGAGAGGTGCACACCGCGATCGCGGACCGGTGCTTCACGCTGACCGACCGGGCAACCGCCGGCTCCGCCCGTCTTCCGAGGATGCTGCACGACGGCATCTGCCGAGTCGTCTACACCGGCGTCGGCGGGGGGCTGCGTGCGGTGTCGTCGGGCTTCCGCGAGGCGGAGCGCCGGGGGAGGGGTGCCCGGCTGGAGGACACCGCCAAGGGACGCTTCGCGATGTCGGTGATGAACGGCCTGATCGGCGACCGGATCCTGGAGGACCAGCCCGACCTCGCGATCTCGATGGCCGTGCGTGTCAGCGGACAAGACGTCTCGCTCGACCCACCGGGACTTGCGCGTGTGTTCCCCGACGCGACCGCGGACATCGTGGTGTTCCTGCACGGCCTGAGCGAGAACGAGGAGCACTGGAACCGTCATCGGGAGCGGGTGGGCGGCTCCTACGGTGACCGACTGGCGGCCGAGACCAGCTGGACCCCGGTCTACCTGCGAGCGAACACCGGGACGGGCCGGGCGCGGGTGCCAAGGTGCCGGACAACGACGTCAACATCAAGATCCTGCGACAGCAGGGCAACACGATGGACTGGTGTCGGTGAGTCGTGCCGGGCCGGTGGCGGTGACGTCTGCTCTGCGCGAACAAGGCCTCGGCGCCCGTGGAAGTGCGGGTAGCGGCGGCTAGGGTCGGGTGCGTGACTGAGACTTCCAACCAGAGCACCGGACCCGAGACGAGTCCCCGGATGGACAACGGCGGCGGCGCCTACGGCCTCGACGACCACATCTACCAGCGGCTGCTCAAGGAGCGCATCATCTTCCTCGGATCGGAGGTGCGCGACCAGAACGCGAACGCGATCTGCGCGCAGATGCTGCTGCTGAACGCCGAGGACCCGGACAAGGACATCTTCTTGCACATCAACAGCCCCGGCGGCTCCGTCGATGCCGGGATGGCGATCTACGACACCATGAACTACATCCCGAACGACGTGGCGACGGTCGGCATGGGGCTGGCCGCATCCATGGGTCAGTTCCTGCTCTGCGCCGGGTCGAAGGGCAAGCGCTACGCGCTCCCACACGCGCGGATCATGATGCACCAGCCTTCGGGTGGGATGGGCGGCTCGGCCTCGGACATCAAGATCCAGGCGCAGCAGTCACTGCACATCAAGAAGGTCCTTTTCGACCTGATCAGCAAGCACACCGGCCAGCCGCTCGAGCAGGTCGAGACCGACGCCGACCGCGACCGCTGGTTCACCTCCGAGCAGGCGCTCGAGTACGGCTTCATCGACAAGGTCATCTCCAGCGCCCACCAGGCAGCTGACGAGGGCCGCCCGGCGCGGACCAAGTGAGGGGCCACGACATGACCAGCCGCGACATCCCCAGCCTGACCGCCGTGACCGGGCCGACCGGCCGGGCCGCCGAGACCCAGCCGAGCATGAACTACTACATCCCGCAGTGGGAGGAGCGTACGTCGTACGGCATCCGCCGCATCGACCCGTACGCCAAGCTGTTCGAGGAGCGGATCATCTTCCTCGGCACGCCCATCTCCGACGACATCGCCAACGCGGTGATGGCCCAGCTGCTCTGCCTGGAGTCGATGGACCCCGACCGCGACGTCTCGATCTACATCAACAGCCCCGGCGGCTCGTTCACCGCGCTCACCGCGATCTACGACACCATGCGCTTCATCAAGCCCGATGTGCAGACCGTGTGCCTGGGACAGGCCGCCTCTGCCGCGGCGATCCTGCTCGCGGCAGGCGCCCATGGCAAACGGCTCGCGCTGCCGAACAGCCGCATCCTCATCCACCAGCCCTACACGGAGGGTTCCTACGGCCAGACCTCGGACATCGAGATCCAGGCCAACGAGATCCTGCGGATGCGCGAGCTGCTGGAGCGGATGATCGCCGACCACACCGGCAAGGACGCCGCCGAGGTGAGCCGAGACATCGAACGCGACAAGATCCTCACCGCGCAGGGCGCGGTCGAGTACGGTCTGATCGACCAGATCATGGACTCGCGCAAGGGTGCGGTCCCCCTGTCCTGAGGCGGCCAGGGGCGGTCGGTGGGTGACTCGTCGTGTTGCCATCCCAATTGGGGTCGCGACGGGGTACCTTCGAGACTGGGTAAGAAGTGGTTGCCGTCGGTGGGGCACAGTCTGTGAGGTTCCGCAGCTGGGTGCGCCGGCCCGAGTCGTGAGGAGTCGTCGCCTGTGGCACGCATCGGTGACGGAGGAGACCTGTTGAAGTGCTCTTTCTGCGGCAAGAGCCAAAAGCAGGTCAAGAAGCTGATCGCAGGACCCGGCGTCTACATCTGCGACGAGTGCATCGACTTGTGCAACGAGATCATCGAGGAGGAGCTCAGCGAGGGGAACGAGGTCGGGCTCGACGAGCTGCCGAAACCGCGTGAGATCTTCGAGTTCTTGAACTCCTACGTGATCGGCCAGGAGACCGCGAAGAAGTCCCTCGCTGTTGCTGTGTACAACCACTACAAGCGGGTCCAGGCCGGTGTCGGCGCCGGCAATGCACCCGGGCGCCACGTCAAGGACGAGGCGGTCGAGCTCGCCAAGTCCAACATCTTGGTGATCGGCCCCACCGGGTGCGGGAAGACCTACCTGGCCCAGACCCTGGCCCGGATGCTCAACGTCCCGTTCGCGATCGCCGACGCCACCGCCCTGACCGAAGCGGGCTACGTGGGCGAGGACGTGGAGAACATCCTGCTCAAGCTGATCCAGGCCGCCGACTACGACGTCAAGAAGGCCGAGACCGGCATCATCTACATCGACGAGATCGACAAGGTGGCCCGCAAGGCGGAGAACCCGTCGATCACCCGCGATGTGTCGGGCGAGGGCGTGCAGCAGGCGCTGCTGAAGATCCTGGAGGGGACGACCGCCTCGGTGCCGCCGCAAGGCGGCCGCAAGCACCCGCACCAGGAGTTCATCCAGATCGACACAACGAACATCTTGTTCATCGTGGGCGGTGCCTTCGCCGGCCTGGAGAACATCGTCGAGCAGCGCATCGGCAAGAAGACCCTCGGCTTCGGCGCCCAGTTGCCCACGCAGTCCGAGCGCGACATGGAGCAGATCTTCTCCGAGGTGATGCCCGAGGACCTGCTGAAGTTCGGCCTCATCCCGGAGTTCATCGGCCGGCTGCCGGTCATCGCGACGGTCGACAAGCTGAACCGGGACGCTCTGGTCCAGATCCTGACCGAGCCACGCAACGCGCTGGTGAAGCAGTACCAGAAGCTCTTCGACCTCGACGGCGTCGAGCTGGAGTTCACCGAGGACGCCATCGGTGCGGTGGCCGACCTCGCCATGGTGCGCGGCACCGGCGCCCGGGGGCTGCGCGCCATCATCGAGGAGGTCCTCCTGCACGTGATGTACGACGTCCCGTCGCGTGAGGACGTCGCGAAGGTGGTGGTCACCGCCGAGGTCGTGCGCGACAACGTCAATCCCACGCTGGTGCCGCGCATCGCCGAGCCGCCCAAGAAGAGGAAGACGGCCTGAGCGCGCCGCTCACGCCGCTCGCACTCCCCCCTGGGGAGGCGACCCTGCCGTGGCTCACGGCGCGCGGTGAGGCGGGGCTCAAGCAGGTCGCCACGGCGCTGGACGCCCTGCGCTCAGCCGGGGACACATCCGCGCCGGCGGCGTTGGCGGAGTGGAACCGGCTCGAGAGCGCGCTGCGCGAGGTGTCGTCGGTCAGCTCGCTGCTGGCGAACGTGCACCCCGACGTCGCCGTCCGCGACGAGGCCGAACGGCTCCAGCGGGACGTCGACCGGCTCCAGGTCGAGGTCACCCAGGACCGAGCCGTCTACGACTCGCTGGCGGCCCTCGACCGGAGCGGCCTGGACCCCGGCGCCGACAGGCTCCTCGACCGCGTCCTGCGCGACTTCCGCCGGGCCGGGGTCGTCCGGGACCACGAGACCCGAGAACGGGTGCGCGCGCTCTTCGAGCGCCAGACGGTGCTCGCCCAGCAGTTCAGCCGGACGATCCGAGACGACGTGCGCCGGATCAGGGTCGAGCCGCACCGGCTCGACGGACTTCCCGCTGACTTCGTCGCGGCCCACCGACCGGACGAGGACGGGCTGGTCGAGCTGACCACCGAGTACCCCGACCTCGTCCCGGTGCGCACCTTCGCCCACGACCGCGAGCTGCGCGCCGAGCTGCTGGCAGCCTTCCAGGACCGCGCCTGGCCGGCCAACGACGCGGTTCTCCGCGAGCTCCTCGAGGTCCGCCGCGACCTCGCGACGACCTTGGGCTACGCCGACTGGCCGTCGTACGACGCCGAGGTCAAGATGATCGGCTCGGGCCCGGCCATCCCGGCGTTCATCGACCGCATCACCCAGCTGGCCGACGGTCCGGCCCGCCGCGACGTGGACCTGCTGCTCGAGCGGGTCCGGGAGGACCACCCCGACGCCACCGCGGTCTCCGAGGTCGACAAGACCTACTACGCCGAGGTGGTCCGGCGGGAGCGCTTCGAGGTGGACGCCCAGCAGGTCCGACGCTACTTCGACGTCGGCAAGGTCCGCGCCGGCCTCCTCGAGGTGACCGGCCGGCTCTTCGGCCTTCGGTACGTCGAGGTGCCCGACGCACCGGTGTGGGACGAGGAGGTGACGGCGTACGACGTGCTGCGTGCCGACTCACCGGCCGACTCACCGGCCGGGTCACCGGTGGGACGCATCTACCTCGACCTGCACCCGCGGGCCGGCAAGTACTCCCACGCGGCGCAGTTCGACCTCGTGCCCGGGGTCCGGGGCGTGCAGCTGCCCGAAGGCGTCCTGGTCTGCAACTTTCCGCGAGGGCTCATGGAGCACGGCCAGGTCGTCACGCTGTTCCACGAGTTCGGTCACCTCCTGCACCACGTCATCGGCGGCGACCAGGAGTGGGTCCGCTTCTCCGGCGTCGCGACCGAGTGGGACTTCGTCGAGGCACCCTCTCAGATGCTCGAGGAGTGGGCCTGGGACCACGCGGTGCTCTCGACCTTCGCCACCGACGAGGCGGGGGAGCCCGTGCCCGCGGGTCTCGTCGAGCGGATGCGCAGGGCCGACGAGTTCGGCAAGGGCTACCTGGCCCGGACCCAGATGTTCT
>CADCUJ010000093.1 GCA_902805855.1 uncultured Nocardioidaceae bacterium | reverse complement strand
GCCCTGCAGCGGCTGCTCCCGGTGACCTTCTTGACGTTCGCGATGGGATACCTGGCGATCATCGGCTTCCCCGGGTTCTCCGGCTTCTGGTCCAAGGACAAGATCATCGAGACCGCCTTCGGCGAGAACCTCGTTGTCGGCCTGGCTGCGCTGCTCGGCGCCGGGGTCACCGCCTTCTACATGACCCGGCTCATGCTGATGACCTTCTTCACCTCCAAGCGCTGGGAGCCAGAGGTGCATCCGCACGAGTCGCCCAAGGTGATGACCGTGCCGCTGATCGTGCTTGCGGCGCTGTCCGTGCTCGGTGGGTTCCTGCTCGCCGGGAACTGGATCGTCGACTTCCTCACCCCCGTGGTCGGCGTGGAGGAGGAGCACCACCTGCCCGTCCCGGCGATCGTGATCACGCTGATCGTCACCGTCGTCGTCGCCGCGGGGGTGGCCTTGGCCTGGTTCACCGTGGGCAGGCGTCCGGTGCCCCGTGAGGCTCCCCGCAACGTCTCGATCTTCACCACTGCCGCGCGTGCCGACCTCTACGGTGACGCGATCAACGAAGGGCTGTTCATGCGTCCCGGCGACCGGTTCGTGCGCGGCCTGGACACCTTCGACCAGTCAGGTGTGGACGGCGCCGTCGGCGCCACGGCCGCCTCGTTCTCCGGCGCCTCCAGCAGGCTTCGGCGCTGGCAGAACGGGTTCGTACGTTCCTACGCCCTGTCCGTGCTCGCCGGCGCGGTCATCGTCGTGGTCGCGCTCCTGGCGGTGGGGTTGGCATGAGCTTCCCCTGGTTGACGCTGCTGGCCGCGCTGCCGCTGCTCGGTTCAGTGGTGGTGACGCTCCTGCCCGCGAGGCGTGGGGAAGTCCTGCCCAAGCAGGCCGCCTTCGCCGTCTCGCTGGTGACGCTGGCAGTTGCTGTCGTGGTCGCTGTTCTCTACGACCCCGACGGCCCGAGGTTCCAGCTCACCGAGCAGCACGAGTGGATCAGCGCGTTCGGAGCCCACTACGCCCTGGGTGTCGACGGGATCGGGCTCACCCTGGTGCTGCTCACCGCGATCCTCTCCCCGGTGGTGATTCTGGCGTCGTGGAACGACGGTGAGCTCGGCCGGTGGAGCGTGAACTCGTTCTTCGCCTGGATGCTCGCCCTCGAGGGCCTGGCGCTCGGCGTCTTCGCGGCCACCGACGTGTTCTTGTTCTACGTGCTGTTCGAGGCGACGCTGATCCCGGTCTACTTCCTGATCGGCGGCTTCGGCGGACCACGCCGCTCCTACGCCGCGGTGAAGTTCTTGCTGTACTCGCTGTTCGGTGGGCTGCTGATGCTCGGATCGGTGGTCGGCCTCTACGTCGTCTCCGCCGACGCTCCCGGCGGCCCGACGTACCTGCTCTCGGAGCTGAGTGCGATCTCGATCGACCAGAACGTCGGCCGTTGGCTGTTCCTCGGCTTCTTCGTTGCCTTCGCGATCAAGGCGCCGATGTTCCCGGTGCACACCTGGCTTCCCGACGCCGCGGCCGAGGGCACCCCGGGAACGTCGGTGCTGCTGGTCTCGGTCCTGGACAAGATCGGGACCTTCGGCATGATCCGGTTCTGCCTCGGGCTCTTCCCGGAGGCATCGCAGTGGGCCACACCGGTGGTGCTCGTCCTGGCCGTCATCTCGTTGCTGTACGGCGCGCTGCTGGCCGTCGGGCAGAACAGCATCCCGCGTCTGATCGCCTACACCTCGGTCTCTCACTTCGGCTTCATCGTGCTCGGCATCTTCGTGATGAACAGCTACGGGCAGACCGGTTCGACGCTGTACATGTTCAACCACGGACTCTCGACCGCGGCGCTGTTCCTGGTCACCGGGTTCTTGGTCAGACGCCGAGGCTCCCAGCTGATCAGCGACTACGGCGGCGTCGAGAAGGTGGCGCCTGTGCTGGCCGGAACCTTCCTCGTTGCCGGCCTCTCCTCCTTGTCGCTGCCTGGGCTCTCGCCGTTCGTCTCGGAGTTCTTGGTGCTCGTGGGCACGTTCGTCTACAGCTACTGGTTCGCGATCTTCGCCGTGCTCGGCATCGTGCTCGCCGCGCTGTACATCCTGCTGATGTACCAGCGCACGATGACCGGTCCGCCCCGACCGGAGATCGCCACGATGAAGGACCTGAGCCTGCGTGAGGTCTCCGCTCTGGCGCCGCTGTTGGTGCTGATGGTGGTCCTCGGCTTCTACCCGAAGCCGCTGACCGACGTGATCAACCCGGCGGTCGGCGCCACCCTCGAGCAGGTGGGCGTCTCCGACCCGGAACCGGATGTGCCGACCGAGGCCACGGGCGAGGAGGGTTCCCAGTGAGCAACGCAGCAGCACTGTTGGGCGCGTCCGCCGCCCCCGGCCAGGCCGGCGGCTTCGACTCACCGAGCGTGGAGTACAGCCTGCTCTCACCGCTGCTGATCATCTTCGGCGTGGCCATCGCGGGTGTGCTGGTGGAGGCGTTCGCACCACGCTCGATGCGTTACCTGCTGCAGACACTGCTTGCGTTGCTGGGCGTGGTCGGAGCCCTGGTGGCCACGGTCGTGGTCGGGATCAACCTTCAGTCGCGGGGTGGCGGGATCGCCTTCGGGTCGGTCACCGCCGAAGGGGCCATTGCCGTCGACGGACCGTCGATCTTCATCTGGGGCCTGCTGCTGGTGCTGACCTTGATCAGCGTGCTGCTGTTCGCGGAGCGCCGGCTCGAGGGCGGCGGGCTCTCCTTCGCCGGGCAGGCCTCCGCACTGCCGGGCACCGAGGCCGAGCGGGAGGCCTCCACCCACGGCCTCGAGCAGACCGAGGTCTTCCCGCTGATGATGTTCGCGGTCGCCGGGATGATGCTGTTCCCCGCCTCCAACGACTTGTTGACGATGTTCGTGGCCCTCGAGGTGCTCTCACTTCCGCTCTACCTGCTCTGCGGCCTGGCGCGTCGCCGCCGCCTGCTCAGCCAGGAGGCGGCGCTGAAGTACTTCATGCTCGGCGCGTTCAGCTCCGGCTTCTTCATCTATGGCATCGCGTTCATCTACGGCTACGCCGGGGCGATGGACTTCGCCAGCATCAGTGAGGCGGTCTCCGGACGCGCCGGGGGGCAGGGGCTGCTGCTCGGCGGCATCGGCCTGGTCGCGGTGGGCATGCTGTTCAAGGTCAACGCCGTGCCGTTCCACGCATGGACACCCGACGTCTACCAAGGTGCTCCCACGCCGGTCACCGCGTTCATGTCGGCGTGCACGAAGATCGCGGCGTTCGGCGCGCTCCTGCGGCTCTTCTACGTGGCCCTGGGCGGCTCCCGCTGGGACTGGACTCCGATGATCTGGATCGTCGCGATCGCGACGATGGTCGTCGGGTCCGTACTGGCGCTGACGCAGACCGACATCAAGCGGATGCTCGCCTACTCCTCGATCGCGCACGCCGGCTTCATCCTCACCGGTTTCGTCGGGGCGCAGCGCGCCGGTCAGGACACCATCGGTTCGCTGCAGGCGGTGCTGTTCTACCTGGTCACCTACGGCTTCTTGACCATCGGGGCGTTCGCCGTGGTCACCGTGGTCCGTGACCCCGGGGGAGAGGCGACGCACCTGTCCCGGTGGGCCGGGCTCGGCAAGGCCTCCCCGGTCGTCGCGGCCGTCTTCGCGCTGTTCCTGCTCGGCATGGCCGGGATCCCACTGACCAGCGGCTTCACCGGGAAGTGGGCGGTGTTCACCTCCGCGTACTCCGGCGGCGCCTGGCCGCTGGTCGTCACCGGAGTGGTGATGAGCGCGGTCGCGGCGTTCTTCTACGTCCGCGTCATCGTGCTGATGTACTTCTCCGACCCGGTGGGCGAAGGCCCCACCGTCGCGGTGCCGAGCGTGATGACCACGATCGTGATCGCAGTCGCCTTCGCGGCCACGGTGACTCTCGGGATCGCCCCGCAGCCCGTCCTCGACCTCGCCGCCACGGCGGGAGAGTTCATCCGCTAGCCCTCCGCACCGGGTCGAGAGAAGGAGCAAGTCGCGTCGTGTCAGGACAGGCCACCGCGTTGGCGCTTCCCATCGTCGACCCCATGCTCGAGTCTCGGATGCGCGAACGGCTGGAGGAGGTCGACAACGCTCTGGAGTCGTCGGTGCACAGCGAGGCGGCGTTCGTCACCGACGCAGCCCGGCACCTGCTCCAAGCCGGCGGCAAGCGGTTCCGGCCGCTGTTGGTCCTGCTGGCCGCCGAGACCGGAGACCCTGGCGCCGACGAGGTGCTGACCGCGGCGTGCGTGGTCGAGCTGACCCACCTCGGCTCGCTCTACCACGACGATGTGATGGACGAGGCGGTGCTACGACGCGGGGGGAAGTCGGCCAACGCTCGCTGGGACAACCTGGTCGCCATCCTCACCGGCGACTTCCTGTTCGCCAGGTCCTCGGAGCTGACCGCGCAACTCGGTGCGGAGGCCGTGCGGATCCAGGCCGAGACCTTCGCCAAGCTGGTCGAGGGCCAGATCCTCGAGACTCTGGGGCCGCTCGAGGGAGAGGACGCCCTCGAGCACTACCTGCGCGTGGTCGCCGGCAAGACCGGCTCGTTGATCGCGACGTCGGCGCGCTACGGTGCCCGGTTCGGTGGCGCCCCGCTCGAGGTCGAGGAGGCGCTCACAGCGTACGGCGAGCGCATCGGCTCGGCCTTCCAGCTCTCCGACGACATCCTCGACATCGCCAGCGACTCCGACGAGTCCGGCAAGACTCCCGGCACCGACCTGCGCGAGGGCGTCCCCACGTTGCCGGTGCTGCTCGCCCGCCGGATGGCTGAGAGCTCGAGTGATCCCACCGACCTGCGTCTGCTCCAGCTGCTCGACAGCGACCTGTCCGACGACGACGCGCACGCCGAGACGCTCGATCTGCTGCGCAAGCATCCCGCGATGGACGAGGCCCGCGCCTACGTCCTCGCCGAGGCTCGAGGTGCGCAGCAGCACCTCGAGGTGCTGCCCGGAGGGCCGGTCCGGGCAGCCTTCGACGCGTTCGCTGAGCTGGTCGCCACCCGCTCCAGCTGAGCGGTCAGTCGTCGCCGCCCCCTCGGGCGTAGGCGACCACGACCGAAGGCCGGGGGAAGTCGTCGGTGTGCGGCCAGGTGCTGGACTGGTTCTCGAACGTCGCCCCATCGGTCTCGCCTGGGTGCTGCACAGCGACGAAGACCGACTGGTCGTCCTCGGTCAGGAACGGGCCACAGGTCTCCGCTCCGACGGGGACGGTGAGGAACTGCTCGACGTGGCCGCGCTTCGGACCAGCGACCGGGACCCGGAACAGGCCGTCGTGCGAGCCGAGCGCGTTGCCGTCGGTAGCGACCCACAGGTTGCCCTCCCGGTCGAAGGCGACGTTGTCCGGGCAGCTGATCTGGCTCACCTTCTCCTTGGGGAAACCGGCGAAGTAGGTCTCCTCGGCCTCCGGGTCGCCGCAGACCAGCATCAGCTTCCAGGTGAAGGCCGAGGCGGTGTGGTCCCCGCCCGCCTCGGTCAGCTCCAGCACGTAACCGTTGCGGTTGCCGGACGAGGAGGTCAGCGGCGCACCCAGGGACTCCCTGGTCATGCTGCTGGCCAGCGGATTCGCCTCGTCGACCGGGTACTTCGAGCCGCGGCTGGAGTTGTTGGTCAGCGCGCAGTAGATCTTCCCGTTGACCGGGTTCGGCTCGATGTCCTCGGGCCGGTCCATCCGGGTCGGGCTCATCTTGTCCGCGGCGAGGCGGGTGTCGATGAGCACGTCGGCAACCGACATCTCCGGCACGAACGACTGCCGATGACTGGTCAGCGCGATCCAGTGACCGACCCCGTCGTACTCCGGCGCCGGGTCGGGGGCCTCGTCGGTGAGCCGGGCGACGTACAAGATCCCCTCGGTCAACAAGCTCATGTTGCGCCGGCGAGCGGCGCGGCCGTTCCCACGATCGATCCGGTTCTTGGAGACGAACTTGTAGATGTAGTCGCCGCGCTCGTCGTCACCGAGGTAGGCGACCACGTGTCCGGAGCGGGCGACCTGGATGTTGGCGCCTTCGTGCTTGAACCGGCCGAGCATGGTCTGCTTGCGGGGAACCGAGTCCGGCTCGTAGGGGTCGAGCTCCACGATCCAGCCGAAGCGAAACGGCTCGTGGGGTTCCTTGCTCATGTCGAAGCGAGGGTCGACCTCGCTCCAGCCGCGGGTGTCGACGCCGGTGAGACCCATCCGGTCATACGACGCGGTGTACCGGGGGTCGCGCGTGGTGCTGACGTCGAAGTACTGGTTGAAGTTCTCCTCGCCCGAGAGCACGGTGCCCCACGGTGTCAGGCCGCCCGCGCAGTTGTTCAGGGTGCCGAGCACCCGGCGTCCCGTCGGGTCCTGCGAAGTCCGCAGTCGCTCGTCTCCGGCCGCCGGGCCGACCATCGTGAACCTCGACGACGCCGTGATCCGCCGGTTGTAGGGAGCCCGACGGTGGTTCTCGGTGCGCCAGCGTCCGTTGGGCCTGTCCACGCTGCCGCTGTGCCGGACCTGGACGACCGACATGCCGTGCGAGGCCATGGCGATCCGCTTGGTCTCGGCGCTGCTGTAGCGCCCGCTGGGGAACATCAGCGGCTCGTCTGTGTACTCGTGGTTGGTGACGAGGAGGGCTCGTTTCCTCGCCAGCGGTAGCAGCCCGACGTAGTCGTTGTTGTAGCCGAACTGGGTCGCTGCGCTCGCCGGGGACTGGTTCTCCACGTCGAACCGCGGTGCGTCCCGGGTGACTGGGTCACCCCAGCGGATCACCACCTCGCTGCGATAGCCGTCCGGCACGGTCACCGCGTCGCGCACGTTGGGCGGCACCGGCTGGAAACGGGCATCACTGAGACCGCGTCCGGCCGGTCGCCGGGTGGCGACACCGGTCGCCGCGGCTGCGGGCGAGGGGTTCACCAGGCCGCCCACCACCAAGGCCCCGGCCCCTGCGGAGCCAGCCTTGAGGAAGGAGCGTCGCGCCATCACGGACTCGACGACGGACGAGAAGTGCGGGTTCTGCGAGGTGTTCGGTTCGGGGTGGGCACAGGCATTGCCGCAGCGGAACTGGCAGGTCATCGCGCTGCGGGAGCCGTGCGGGCCGGAGGTGAGAAGGGGGAGAAGACGAGGTGCCACCGAGATGCTCCTGGGTCGACGTGGTCGCGGTCGGCGACGACGCTAGGCAGCCGAGGAGAAGGGCTGGGCAAGGCCCAGGGGTGGCTCAGGTTGCGATCAGGTGAACAACGAGGTGCGCGCTGACCGGGGCCGGTCCCTCAGACGCGGTAGGCGACGACCACGGCGGGCCGCGGGAACGCGTCGGTGTGCGGCCACGTGCTCGACGGCTCCGCGAAGCTCGCGCCGTCTGTCTCGCCAGGGTGCTGCACGGCGACGAACACCGACAGCTGGTCCTGCGAGATCAGTGGTCCGCACGCCTCGGCTCCGAAGGGTACGGTGAGGAACTGTTTGACGCGGCCCCTCTCCGGGCCGGAGACCGGCACCCGGTAGAGCCCGTCGTTCGAGCCCAGGGCGCCGCCGTTGGTGGCGATCCACAGGTTGCCCTCCGCGTCGAAAGCCACGTTGTCCGGGCAGGTGATCGCGCTCACCTTGTCCTTGGGGTAGCCGGCGAAGTAGGTCTCCGGCGCCTGCGGGTCGCCGCACACCAGCATCAGCGTCCACGAGAAGCGCTGTGCGGTGTGGTCACCGGCGGACTCGGTGACCTCGAGCAGGTAACCATGACGGTTGCCACCGACTCGCCTCAGCGGTGCCCCGATCCGGTCGCGGACCATGCTGGAACCCACCGGGTTCACGCTGTCGACCGGCAGGGTGCGCCCGCGGTCCACGTTGTTGGTCAACGCACAGTAGATCCGGCCGTTGACGGGGTTCGGCTGGATGTCCTCGGGCCGGTCCATCCGCGTCGGTGCGACCTGGTCTGCGGCGAGGCGGGTGTCGATGAGCACGTCGGCGACCGACATGCCCGGGACGAACGACTGCTGGTCGGAGGTCAGCGCGAGCCACTGGCCCGTCCCGTCGTACCCCTCCGTGCTGGACCCGCTGCCGGTGAAGCGGGCGACATACAAGGTGCCGTGGGTCAGCAGGGTCATGTTGTGGGCGCGCGCCGCGCCCGAGCCGCTGGCGTCGAAGCGGTCCCGGGAGACGAACTTGTAGATGTACTCGCCGCGCTCGTCGTCGCCGAGGTAGCACACGGCCTGCCCCGAGCCGCTGATCGTGACGTTGGCGCCTTCGTGCTTGAACCGGCCGAGCATGGTGTGCTTGCGCGGCGTCGAGCCCGGGTCGAAGGGGTCGACCTCGACGACCCATCCGAAGCGGAAGGGCTCGTGGGGCTCGCGGGTGAGGTCGAACCGTGGCGACACGGCCTGCCAGCCGCGGCCGTTGCCGTTGATGCCGTACCTCGCGTACGAGGAGGCGTAGCGAGGGTCCAGGCTCCCCGACTTGTCGAAGTACCCGTCGAAGTTCTCCTCGCCGGACAAGACGGTGCCCCAGGGCGTGGTCCCCCCGGCGCAGTTGCTGAACGTCCCGCGCACCGTTGTCCCGGCCGGGTCCTGCGTCGTGCACAGGCGGCGGTCACCGGCCGCGGGTCCGGTGAGCGCGAACCCGGAGTTGGCGGTGACCCGGCGGTTGTAGATCGACGTGGCCGGGTCCGAACGTCGCCACGACGCCCGACGGTCCCCACTGCGTCGCTGGATCTGTACCACCGACAGTCCCACCGACGCCATCGCGATCCGCTTGGCCGCCTTGCTGCCGTACGTGCCCGCCGGGAGCATCAGGGACGGGTTGGTGTACTCGTGGTTCGCCACGAGCAGCGCCCGGGAGTCATCCAGCGGCAGCACACCCACGTAGTCGCAGTTGTACCCGAACTGCCGTGCCGCCGAGTCTGCGCTCTGGGCGAGCACGTCGAACGACGGTGCGTCGGCGGTGACCGGGTCGCCCCACTTGACGACGACGTCGTGGGTGAACGCGCTCGGCAAGGTGACCGCGTCGCGGACGTTGGCGGCCACGGAGCCGAAGGCGACCCGGCCCAGTCGCGCCTCACCGGTCCGCGCGGATGCCGACGATGCCCCCGTCGCCGCAGGGGCGCTGCCGAGCACGAGCGCTCCGAGACCGACCGCCCCGGCCTTGAGCAGTGAGCGCCGGGCGAGGGTGTCCTCCACCAGCCCGCCGAACGCGGGGTTGCCGGACGGGTTCGCCTCAGGCTTGTCGCAGGCGTTGCCGCAGCGGTGCTCACAGGTCATCGCGCTGCGCGAGACGTTGCGTCGGCCGTGGGAGACGGGCATCAGGGGAAGTTCGCGTGGGGTCACGTGCAGGGTTTCCTCGCCGAGAGCAGGTGGTCGCCGGGCGTGCGGAACGCCCACTGCTCAGCATGGCAAGAAAAACCCATCTAAACCGACATAACGCTCAAAATGAGAGACTCGGCTCATGGCTGTGGTGCGGTGGGCGGGCTTGCTGGCGGTGTTCCTCGAAGTCGCGTTGGCTCTGCTCGAGGTGTCCTCGCTGGTGCTGGTGGCCGTCGGGCTGAGCCTGATCACGATCGCCCGGCTGGCGTCCAGGGAGGTCGACCAGCCGGCCGACCTGATGGTCGCTGCGGCCGGTCTGCTGATGCTCGCTGTGAGCGGGTTGCAACCGATGTACTGGCTGATCCCGTCCATCCCGCTGATCGCGGGTGTCCTCCTGGTACTGCTGTCCGGCGCCTGGCGGCCGATCGACCAGGTCATCGGACTGGTGCTGGTCCCGGTGGTCCTGCTCGTCGGCGCCACGGTGGTCGTCCTGCTCTGGTTCACAGCCGAGCTGCCGGGTCCCCACGGCCCGGTCGTAGCCGTCTTCTACCTGGCATCGCTGTACGGTCCGGTCAGCATGGTCGCCCTGCTGGTCGTCCTGCTGGTCCGGCATCGGAGCGCGGTGCCCGAGGCGCGACCGTGGTGAGGCCGGCACCTGGTCCAAGCCGTTGGGCGCGCAGGGCTAGACGGCGCTGGCCTCGGCGGTGAGCCGGAGCTGACGGCGCCGGTGGGCGAGCGCCTCGTAGGTGAACAGCGCGAGTGCGGCCCAGACGAGCACGAATCCGAGCAGCCGCATCGGCGGCATCGGCTCGTGGAAGACGAGCACGCCCAGGACGAACTGGATCGACGGGGCCAGGTACTGCAGCAGGCCCAGCGTGGTCATCGGGACGCGTGTCGCGGCGGCGCCGAAGCAGATCAGCGGGACCGCCGTCACCACGCCGGTGCTGAGCAGGAGCAGGGTATGCGTCAGGCCGTTGTCGGCGAACGACAGCGTGCCCTGGGTGTCGAGGAGGACGAGGTAGCCGAGTGCGACGGGGGCGATCACCAGGGTCTCCAGCGTCAGGCTCTCCACGGCGCCGGCGTTGGCCTTCTTCTTCGCCAGGCCGTAGCTGCCGAAGGAGAACGCGAGGATCAGCGCCACCCACGGTGGCCGGCCGAGCTCCACGGTGAGCCCGACGACGGCCACGCCGGCGATCGCCAAGGCCACCCACTGCAGGGTTCGCAGCCGCTCCCCGAGCACGAACACCCCCATCAGCACGGTCACCAGCGGGTTGATGAAGTAGCCGAGCGAGGTCTCGACGACGTAGCCGTTGTTCACCCCCCAGATGTAGCCGCCCCAGTTCACCGCGATCACGACGGCCGCGATGGTCAGCAACCATCGGGTCCGGCGATCGCGCACCAGCCGGACGAACTGGTCGCGCCGTCCCACCGCGATGACGAGCGCGGTCATCGCGACCAGCGACCAGACGACCCGGTGTGCCAGGATCTCGAACGCATCGGCCGGCTCGAGAACCGTCCAGTAGAGCGGGAAGATCCCCCACATCCCGAAGGCAGCGGCGCCGAGGAGGAAGCCGCGCCGGGTCTCTGCCACCCGGCGAGACTAGACGATGCGGTAAGGGTCATCCAAACCGTCTGCTGCTGACACGGTGGACTGACGGAAGACGGCCGGGCTAGACGACGGTCCAGGTGTCGCCGCCGTGCAGCAGCCCGCTGAGCGCGTTGCCGACGTCGTCTGCCTCACCTCGTGCGGTGGCGATCTGGTCACGGGCCAGGTCGTCGTAGGTCGACTGCTCGACCTGGCGGAAGATGCCGATCGGAGCCTGGTTCAGATGACCCGCGTTGGTGAGCCGGGAGAGTGCGAAGGCAGTGGCCGGGTCGTCGGCGTGCGCGTCGTGCACCAGCAACGCGTCCGCGGGGACGCCGTCGGTCGAGCCATCGGCTGCCACGTCGACGATGCGCAGCTCACCGGTGCCCGGGTCACGAAGAACGCCGCGGCTGCCCCGGCCTCCCTCGTCCGGGGCGCCGAACCGGATCGGCTCACCGTGCACCAGCGGGATGATCGCATCCTGCTTGGTCTCCGGATCCTTGACGGCATCGAAGGCACCGTCGTTGAAGATCGGGCAGTTCTGGTAGATCTCCACCAGCGACGTGCCCCGATGGGCAGCGGCGGCCGACAGCACTGAGGTGAGGTGCTTGCGGTCGGAGTCGATGGTCCGCGCGATGAACGTGCCCTCGGCGCCGAGCGCGAGCGAGATCGGGTTGAACGGGTTGTCCAGCGACCCCATCGGAGTCGACTTGGTCACCTTGCCGAGCTCGGAGGTAGGGGAGTACTGGCCCTTCGTCAGTCCGTAGATCCGGTTGTTGAACAGCAGGATCGTCATGTTCACGTTGCGGCGAAGGGCATGGATCAGATGGTTGCCGCCGATGGAGAGCGCGTCGCCGTCGCCGGTCACCACCCAGACCGACAGGTCACCGCGGGTGGTGGCGAGTCCGGTCGCGATGGCGGGGGCCCGCCCGTGGATCGAGTGCATCCCGTAGGTGTCGAGGTAGTACGGGAAGCGCGCGGCACAGCCGATCCCGGAGACGAACACGATGTTCTCTCGCTTCAGACCCAGGTCGGGAAGGAAGCCCTGTACCGCGGCGAGCACGGCGTAGTCGCCACACCCGGGGCACCACCGCACCTCCTGGTCGCTGGCGAACTCCTTGCGGTTCTGAGGGGCGTCTGCGGTCGGTACGCCGGACAACCCGTTGGGCAGTCCGGGGAACGGCAGCTCGGTCTGCGTCATCGCACTGTCTCCTTGTCGGCCGACGGCATCGAGGTCTCGTCCTGGGAGCCGGTGGTCGCCTCGACCAGGTCGGTGATCGCGTCGGCGAGCTCGGCGGCCCGCAGCGGTAGCCCCCGGACCCGGTTGTAGCCGACGACGTCGACCAGGAACCTTGCGCGCAGCAGGAGGGACAGCTGGCCGAGGTTCATCTCCGGCACCAGCACGGCGTCGTAGGCCTTGAGCACCTCGCCGAGGTTGCGGGGGAACGGGTTCAGGTGGCGCAGGTGGGCCTGGGCGACCGCGACTCCCTGGTTGCGCACCTGGCGGCAGGCGGCACCGATCGGGCCGTACGTCGATCCCCAGCCGAGGACCAGGACGCGGGCCGAGCCGGAGGGGTCGTCGACCTCCAGCGGCGCGATGTCCGTGCTGATCCGCTCCACCTTCGCGGCCCGCGTGCGGACCATGAAGTCGTGGTTGGTCGGGTCGTAGGAGATGTTGCCGTGACCATCGGCCTTCTCGAGTCCACCGATCCGGTGTTCGAGACCCGCGGTCCCGGGAACGGCCCAGGGCCTGGCCAGCGTGTCCTCGTCGCGCAGGTAGGGCCAGAAGTCAGCCGCGCCCTTGTCGTCGGTGTGGTTGGGCTCGGTCGCGAAGGCTGGGTCGATCCGCGGCATCGCTGAGACGTCCGGGATCTGCCACGGTTCCGAGCCGTTGGCCAGGTACCCGTCGGAGAGCAGCATCACCGGTGTGCGGTACTTCACCGCGATCCGCGCGGCCTCCACCGCCACCTCGAAGCAGTCGGCCGGTGACTGCGGCGCGATGATCGGCAACGGCGCCTCGCTGTTGCGACCGAACATCGCCTGCATCAGGTCCGCCTGCTCGGTCTTGGTGGGCAGCCCGGTCGATGGTCCGCCACGTTGTACGTCGACCACGAGCAGCGGCAGCTCCATCATCACCCCGAGGCCGATCGTCTCCGACTTCAGCGCGATCCCGGGTCCCGAAGTCGTGGTGACTCCCAGGGCACCTCCGAAGGCGGCGCCCAGCGCGGCCCCCACTCCGGCGATCTCGTCCTCGGCCTGGAACGTGGTCACTCCGAACCGCTTGTGCTTGCTGAGCTCGTGCAGCACGTCGGAGGCCGGCGTGATCGGGTAGGAGCCGAGGAAGAGCGGGAGGCCGGACTGCACCGACCCGGCGACCAGGCCGTAGGCCAGTGCCAGGTTCCCGGTGATGTTGCGGTACGTCCCGGCGGCCATCGTCGCCGGCTTGACCTCGTACTGCACGACGAACGACTCGGTCGTCTCACCGAAGTTCCAGCCAGCCCTGAACGCGGTGACGTTGGCGTCGCGGATGTCGGGAACCTTGGCGAAGCGCCGTTCGAGGAAGTCAGTGGTCGGCTCGGTCGGTCGGCCGTACATCCACGACAGCATCCCGAGCGCGAACATGTTCTTCGCCCGGCCGGCGTCCTTGCGCGAGAGCCCGAAGTGCTTGACCGCCTCGACGGTCATCCCGGTGAGGTCGAAGGCGTGCACGGCGTACTCGGCCAGCGAGCCGCTTTCGAGCGGGTTTTCGCCGTAGCCAGCGCGCTTGAGGTTGCGAGAGGTGAAGTCGTGGCTGTCGACGATGATTGTCGCGCCGTTCTTGATGTCAGCGAGGTTCGCCCGCAGCGCGGCGGGGTTCATCGCGACCAGCACGTCGGGGGAGTCACCCGGGGTGAGGATGTCGTGGTCGGCGAAGTGCACCTGGAAGGACGAGACGCCGGGCAGTGTGCCGGCGGGTGCCCGGATCTCGGCGGGGAAGTTCGGCAGGGTCGACAAGTCGTTGCCGAAGCTGGCCGTCTCCTGGGTGAACCGGTCGCCGGTGAGCTGCATCCCGTCGCCGGAGTCGCCGGCGAAGCGGATGATGACACGGTCGATCTGCTTGACCTGTTTGGTCACGCTGTCGCCTTCTTCCCCTCTTTCTTCTCTCGGACCGCCCCTGTCCGGGTCTCCGGCCCGCACCCAGCAAGGATCACCAGCTGAGATTGCCCTCACCCATGCTACGGCGGAACTCAACCTCGGCGGTACGACGCCTCGCCGGACGTCGTAGCAGGTGAGAGCGGCAGTCGCCGAGGAGGGCGCGGCAGCTCTCAGGACCAGTAGACGACGACCTTGTCGCCGACGTAGACCTGGTCGAACAGGGACTGGATCGCCCCGTAGTCGCGGACGTTCACACATCCGTGCGAGGCGCCGTTGTAACCGTTGGCGGCGAAGTCGGGTGAGTAGTGCACCGCCTGACCGCCGCTGAAGAACATCGCGTAGGGCATCGGCGTGTCGTAGAGCGAGGAGACATGGTCGATGGACTTGTAGGACACCGCGAACTCTCCTTCGTCGGTGGGCAGCTCATCGGAGCCGAAGCGCACGTCGACGGTCATCTGCACGTCGCCGTCGACCACCCAGCGCAGGCTGTTGCTCGACTTGTCCACGCACATCACCCGTCCGGTCAGGCATCTCGGGTCGAGCGGAGCGCCGGCGGCCACGGGTGCCGGCTCCGGCTCCGGCTCCCGGTTGAACAGCTCGTCCCCGGTCGGCTCGGTGGTCATCGCCAGCAGACGGTCCAGCGTGCGCTGGTCCACCTCACCGGTCGATGGGATCGCGCGCTTGGTCTGGAAACCGGCCACGGCAGCCGTCGTGGTCTCGCCGTAGTAGTCGGTGACGTCCCCGCTCATCCAGGCGATCTGGATGAGCCGTGCCTGGAGCTCACGTACCTCGAGCCCGGTGTCGCCGGGGCCGAGGATCGTCGGGCCCGGCGTGAGCCGGTTGTGCATCTCGTCGTCGGTCGGCATCCGCGACATCGACACCACCCGACGCCAGGTCCGCTCGTCGACCGCGCCCGTCGCGTCGAAGCCGCGCTTGCGCTGGAACCCGCGCACGGCCACCACGGTGGTGTCGTCGTATCGGCCCGTGACGTCGGGGAAGTACCACTCCAGCTGCTTCAACCTCGACTGCAGCTCGCGCACGTCCACCCCACGGTCGCCCTGCTCCAGCAGCGGCTGCGGCGGCTTCGGTGCGGGCGGCTTTCCCGCCTTCGGTTGCTCCGCCTTCGGGTCGTGGGCCTCCGGCTGCTCCGCCTTCGGATCCTGCGCCTTCGGCTCCGCAGGGGGCGGCGTCTCGGCGGTCTTGTCGCTCCCGCGGGGGACGCCCGCCGCGGCACGCGTCTGCAGGGCCTCGGAGTCGTCAGGCTCGGCGAGCACCAGCACGCCGAACGACGTACCTGCCACCACCAGCAACGCGACGAGCGTCGCCGTGATCGCTCCCCAGCCACCGAGGAGCTTCCTTCCCTGCGCCATCGTGCCTCCACCCGACTCGACGCATGCACGCTACCTGCTGGGCCCGGAGACGCGAAAACGCTCGAGCGCGTGGCGTCGTGGTCGCTGCGGCTGCGCGGCCGGAGCCCTAGACTCGGCCGGGTGGCGGACAACTCCGGGGCTGGCTACATGGGGGACTATCTGCCGCTGCTGGCGATCCTCGTCATCGGCTCGCTGCTGGTGCTCTCGATGTTCGCCGGGAACCGGCTGCTGCGACCGTCGCACCCGACCCCCGAGAAGCTGCTCAGCTACGAGTGCGGGGTGGACCCGGTGGGTGAGGGCTGGGCGCAGAGCCACGTGCGCTACTACGTGTACGCCTACCTCTACGTGATCTTCGCAGTCGACGCGGTGTTCCTGTTCCCGTGGGCCACCGTGTTCGGGGACCTCGGCTGGCTCTCGGTCGCCGAGATGGGCGTCTTCATCGGCTTCATCGCGGTGGGTCTGATGTATGCGTGGCGCAAGGGGGTGTTGACGTGGACGTAGAGCTCGGCATGCCGACGGTCGGTCCACTGCAGAAGCTCGCGCCGAGACCGGCGAGGTACCTGCTCAACTGGGGTCGGAAGTACTCGCTGTGGGTGTTCAACTTCGGGCTCGCCTGCTGCGCGATCGAGTTCATCGCCACCTCGATGGCACGCCACGACTTCATCCGGCTCGGCGTCATCCCCTTCGCCCCCGGCCCCAGACAGGCAGACTTGATGGTGGTCTCGGGCACGGTGACCGACAAGATGGCGCCGGCGATCAAGCGGCTCTACGAGCAGATGCCGGAGCCGAAGTACGTGATCTCCTTCGGCTCGTGCTCCAACTCCGGCGGCCCCTACTGGGACTCCTACTGCGTCACCAAGGGTGTCGACCAGATCGTCCCGGTCGACGTCTACGTGCCCGGATGCCCACCGCGTCCTGAGGCGCTCCTGCAGGGGATCCTCAAGCTGCAGGAGAAGATCGACGGCGAGGTGCTCACCGACAAGTACGAAGGGCAGGGCTACCGCAGCACAGAGGCCGCCTCCGTGACCCGTGGCCTGGTCTCCCGGCAGCCGGAGGTCGACCCGATCAGCGGACTCGTCTTGTGAGGCGCTCCAACGCCACCTTGTGGCCCGGGCGCGTGCGTGCTGCGTTCGAGGAGACGTTCGGCGAGGCGGTGACCGTCGAGGAGGGGTTCGGGCCGGTCAGCGTCGACGTAGCGGCAACCAGCTGGCCAGAGGCCGTGGAGCTCGCTCGCGACGGTCTGGACTGCGCCTTCTTCGACTGGTTGTCCGCGGTCGACGAGATGGACGCCGGTTTCCGCGTGGTGTGTCATCTCGCCCACCACTGGCGCAGTCATCGCAGAGGCGGCGTGGACCACCTGCTGGTCCGTACCCTCGTTCCCAGGCAGACACCCTCGGTCGCCTCCGTCGCGCACCTCTTCGCGGGTGCTCGCTGGCACGAGCGGGAGACCCACGAGATGTTCGGCGTGGACTTCACCGTCGACGGAGTGGCGCTGGAGCTCGAGCCGCTGCTGCTCCCCACGGAGTTCGAGGGGCACCCGCTCCGCAAGGACTTCGTGCTGGCCTCCCGGGTGGCCAAGCCGTTCCCCGGGGCGAAGGAGCCGGGGGAGAGCGACCACGGTCCGCCGGTGACGACCCGTCGCCGCACCCGACCGGCCGGCGTCCCGACCCCGGACGAGTGGGGGCCTCGACCTGTCGGCCCGGGCAGCGAGACGTCCTCGGACCCGGGCGCTCCGAAGGCCAGCCGGGATGAGTGAGTTCGCCGAGGTGCTGCTGCGGGTCCTGGCCGTGCTGGCGGCGTTCCTCCTGGCACCCCTGCTGGTCGGACAGGTCGAGCACAAGGCGATGGCGCACATGCAGAGCCGAGTCGGTCCGATGTACGCCGGCGGCTTCCACGGCTGGGCGCAGCTGGTCGCCGACGGTGTGAAGTTCGTCCAGAAGGAGGACGTCGTCCCGGCAGCCGCGGACCGCTGGGTGTTCAAGATCGCGCCCGCCGTGGCGCTGTTGCCGTACCTGGTAGCCATGCTGGTGATCCCCGTGGGGCCTGGTCTCGTCGGTCAGGATCTCGACGTCGGGATCTTCTTCGTCCTGGCCGTGATGGGCATCGGTGTGATCGGCACCCTGATGGGTGGCTGGTCGAGTGCGAACAAGTTCAGCCTGCTCGGCGGCATCAGAGTGGCGGCGCAGCTGATGGCCTACGAGCTGCCCTTCGTGCTTGCCGCCGCCTCGGTCGCGATGGCAGCCGGGACCCTCTCGCTGAGCGGGATCGTCGTGGCATGGGAGCCGTGGTGGCTGCTGTGGCAGGCCCCGGCCGCGGTGGTCTTCTTCGTCGCCGGGCTCGCCGAGCTGCAGCGGCCACCGTTCGACATGCCGGTCGCTGACGCCGAGCTGGTCTTCGGTCCCTACACCGAGTACGGCGGCCTGCGGTTCGCGTTGTTCATCCTTGCCGAGTACGCCGGCATCGTGGTGCTGTCGGCGCTGACCGCCGTGCTGTTCCTCGGCGGCTGGCACGGACCGCTCGAGGAGCAGCTGGGCTGGCTCTGGACGCTGCTCAAGACCGCGGTGGTCGCCTTCCTCGTCATCTGGGTCCGCGTCGCGTATCCCAGGCTGCGAGAGGACCAGCTGCAACGGCTCGCCTGGCAGGGACTGGTACCGCTCGCCCTGCTCCAGCTCTCGATCACGGCGGTAGGGGTGGTGGCTACGGCATGAGGCTTCCCGGATCAGGCCTGCTCAAGGGGCTCGCCATCACGATGCGGAACATGACCCGCAGGTCGGTGACCGCCCAGTACCCCGACGCCTTGCCTGCCCTGCCCCCGCGGTCGCTTGGCGTGATCGCGCTGATCGAGGAGAACTGCACCGTCTGCATGCTGTGTGCGCGCGAGTGCCCGGCGTGGTGCATCTACATCGACTCG
>CADCUJ010000092.1 GCA_902805855.1 uncultured Nocardioidaceae bacterium | reverse complement strand
TGCTGCATCACCCGTGCGCGGTGAACCCGACGAGCGGCATGGTCACGGCGCGCCGTCGCCGCCCGGCCCGTGGATCGCGGCCCGGTCGCTCAGCCCGGGCAGTGCACGGTCGATCGCGGCATCTATCCGCTCAGCCGTCGGCCGTTGTCGCCCGCCGAGCTCATCTCGAATCTCGCGCATCAGCTCGATGGCAGAGTCCGGTCTTCCCTGGGCTCGGAGTCGACTCTTGTCCACGCGAAGTAGGCGGTTCAACAGGTCACGGCGCGCCTGCTCGAGGGCGTCGGGGAATGGGATCGGCTGGTGGCGGTGGCGGTCCATACCGAGCTCCACCAACAGGTTGTGCTCGCGCAACAGGTCGACCGGGTCCTCGACGTGGCGCCTATACAGCTCTAGGAGGCGAGCGCTCTTGGTCACCTGATCAGCGGTCTCGTCAGCAAGGACTGCGGCCACGTCGCTCGCTACGACACGTCGCCTCTCGCGCAACAGGGTCGCTCCGCCACTGAGGTGGCTCACCCACTTGCGGACGAACTCGTCGGCGGAGACCGACTCGTAGTGGAGGACGCGGCTCTTGGGCTCCTCCAGGTGCTCGATCGCAGCGCCGTTCTTCATCAGCGCCCGGTGGATGCCCATGTCCAGGTCGAGGCCGGGACGGACCGCGGCCTTGCCTTTCACGTACCCGGAGAAGTAGGCACGGTTGTCCGGGGCTTCGATGACTCCTGACCGGGTCAACATCTCCAGTTGAGGTCGATCCAGCTTCTTCTTGAAGTACTTCACATCCCGGGTGCCGTTCTCAGTGCTGACCGCCTCCAGGACCTCCAGCCGCACGCATCGGGTCTCAGCTCCCAGGCCCAGAAGCTCGTCCCTGTCGATGTCGAGGCACTCGTCACCGTCAAGGTGCACGAGCCATTCCACCAGCTCGAAGGGCGAGACCAGGCAGTTGACGAGGTTGGCGTTGACGATCTGCCGGCGAGTCAGCTCGTCGGGGCGCTGGCCTACCCAGTAGTCGTCGTCCGTGATCACCGGCGTCACGAAGGGATGCTCATGCAGGTAGCCGTAGGTGTCGTCGTCGTTGCCCTCGAGGAAGACGAACATGTGGTCGGCCCCGGCCGCCAGGTTCCTCGTCACGAACTGCTCTACGTTCCCACGGGAGTCCTTCACGGTGCTGACCGTGAAAAGCATGTGGTCTGCCCTTCGCGAGTCACCATGTCGTCGGTTGCCGGCGGCTCTAGCGTGTGCCGTTGCGCGCGTCTCGGTAGCCGCCAAGTCGACCTGACCAGGAGCGGCCATGAGCGAACGTCCAGGCTCTCGACGGCAACGCCTGGCTCGTAAAGTATCCCCCTGCGGCGAAACGCGCGGCTGAGCAGCTTGCCTGCCTGCCGGAAAGTGATGAACCGGCCCTGACCTCCGCCGACCTACCGCTGTCTGCGGCCGGGCTGCGTGCGCCGAAGGGTTCTCCACCGTCGCGCGAGAGCGTCCTGTCGCCGGCGGACCAACCGGGTGAGCTGCCCCGGCGACGGCAGGACCGGACGGTTGGCGCCCTGCTCGATGGCGCTCAGCAGGCCGGCCACCACCGAGACAGCCACCTCCAGGACCTCGCGGTCGGTGACCTCGTCGGGTGACGGGTACGGCGGCTCGTCCGCCGGCGGCACCAGCTCGTCCAGGTCACCGGTGACCGGGTACCTACCCGCGCGCAGGAAGTCGACGAAGTCGAGCGCCTCTCCCCGCGCCCACGTGTAGTCCCCGGCCGACAGCGCGTACCTCCTCTGGTCCGCGCGCTGCTCGAGGATGATCCTGTCGATGTGCCGCTGCACCCAGCGCTGGTAGACCTGCCGCCGGATCTCGGTGGCTCCGCCCCGGTTGAGCTGCTGCAGGAAGCGGATCTCCGCCGCCCCCAGCGAAATGTTCGCCCGGGCCACGTCCAGGGTGTAGCGGTCGGCCTCGAGCCCCACCACGGAACAGAACCTCCCCCACAGCACAGCCCGGTCGACACCGGGACGGGGCACGGTAATGACATGGATCCGGTCCGCGGGCACGAAGCGCTCCCAGTCGGTGAGCACCAGGCTCGGGTCCTGCGCGGCGAGGTGCCAGGGCCACTTGCTCCGGTCGTGCTGCTCGCGGATCGCGGTGAGGTACTCCTGCCAGGACTGGACGGCGCGCCCGTTGCGCACCTGGGTCTGCCACATCGCCGGCACCACCTGGGTGAAGTCGCGCGCCGTGTAGACGATGTGCACCCGCGCCGGCGCGAGGGACTCCGCGATGACCCGCTTGACCCTGCGGCTCGCGTCGTCGAACCGCTCCACCGAGATCACCGCCGACGGGCCGGGCCAGGACCGGGCGCTGTTCGCCACCCGCAGCCAACTCTTGGGCGGCAGGCCGTCGGGGCCGGACCGCGGTTTGGCCAACACATCCATCGCCGCCATGCGCTGCGCGTAGTAGCTGCGTCCGGGCACGAGTACGCCGTCGGCCTTCATGGCCACGCGGTTGTACGCGAGCACCTGCTGGATGAACGTGGAGCCAGTCTTGTGCGGACCCACGTGCACGAAGACGTCCGGGTGCGTGTTCACGGCTGCTCCGGCGGCTGCCACCTCTGGGTCCGTTCCATGCCCGCGGCACGACCCTTGGCGGCGACCACCAGGGCCATCTTGCGTGACGCCTCGTCGATCATCTCGTCGCCGAGCATCACCGCGCCCATCGCTCCCCCCTGCTCGGAGGTGTAGTGCTGGTAGGCGTCGAGGATGTTCTCGGCGTGGTCGTAGTCGGACTGCAGCGGGGAGAACACCTCGTTCGCCGCCGCGACCTGGTCAGGGTGCAGCACCCACTTGCCGTCGAAACCGAGGGCGGCCGAACGACCGGCTACCCGCTGGAAGCCATTGGTGTCCCGGACCTGGAGGTAGGGACCGTCGATGGCCTGCTTGTCGTAAGCCCTGGCCGCCATCAGGATCCGCATCAGGATGTAGTGGTAGGCGTCACCGACGTCGTACCCCGGCGGTTGCTCCCCCACCACCAGCGACTTCATGTTGATGGAGGCCATGAAGTCCGCGGGGCCGAAGATGATCGTCTCCACCCGAGGGGACGCGGCGGCGATGGCGTCGACGTTGACCAGCCCCATGGCGTTCTCGATCTGCGCCTCGATGCCGATCCGTCCGAGCGGGTATCCCATGGTCGCCTCGATCTGGGTCAGCAGCGTGTCGAGGGCGGTGACCTGGTCGGCGGTCTGCACCTTGGGCAGCATCACTGCGTCGAGGTTGGCGCCCGCCCCCTCGACGACCTCGATCACGTCCTTGTAGGTCCACTGGGTCGTCCAGTCGTTGACGCGCACCACCCGGATCTTCGTGCCCCAGTCACCGGTGTTCAGCACGTCGACGATGTTCTTGCGCGCGTCCGCCTTGGCGATCGGTGCCACCGAGTCCTCGATGTCCAGGAACACCTGGTCCGCGTCGATGCCCTGCGCCTTCTCGAGGAAGCGCGGGTTCGATCCCGGCACCGCCAGGCAGGAACGTCTGGCGCGCAGCGCCGCTACCTCGGGGGCGTCGGACATCGGTGACCTCCGGGAGGGGGAACGCAGACGCAGCGGAGCCTACGTCACCCCGGGGCCACCTCGTCGGGCACGGTGGCGCGGTTGTTCACGATGACCAGCACCATGCCAGCCAGGATCACCACCAGCCCGGCGACGGCGCCCCAAGGCGGCGTCTGGGCGAGGAACGCCGCTGCGATCAGCGACGCACCGGGCACCTCCACGAGCAGCGCGAGCGAGACCACCATCGGGCTCGTCGTCGCGAGCAGGTGGTTGAAGACCGTGTGCCCGAGCAGCTGCGCGAACACGGTCACCGCCAGCAGCAGCGCCCACTGGGCGGCCGGGTATCCCCACAGGTCCTGTCCGGACACGACGCAGGCGAGCAGCAGGACCACCGCGCAGAAGCCGTAGCAGACGAAGGTGTACGTCGTCGTGCTCATGCTCCTTCGCGCCCGCGCGCCGACGACGATGTAGACCGCCGCGGCCGCGCCACCCACCAGCGCCAGGAGGTCGCCCAGCAACGCCCTCGGGGACAGGGTGAAGTCCACCCCGGAGACGATCAGCACGCCCACGAACGAGAGCGCGAGGCCAGCGCTCACGCCGACCCCGAACCGCTCTCCCTGCAGCAGCTGCCACGCCACCACCCACGCGATCGTCAGGCACACCAGGGCGGTGGCCGAGGCCACGGACGTCAGCGTCAACGAGGTGACCCAGGTGCCGAAGTGGACCGCGAGTGCGAGCCCGGAGAGCAGGACCAGCCGCAGCCGACCGCCCTGGAGACCCACGAGCTCGCTCCTCCGGCGCCCGAGGGTGCCGGGTGCCAGGGCGAGAGTGGCCAGACCGTTGCGCCAGAAGGCGATCGCCAGCGGCGGGACCACCATCGCCGCCATCAGCGGCCCGGACATGGACACGGCGAGCACGCCGACCGTCATCAGCAGGAAGGTACGCGCGGCCACGCCCGCCATTGTCCCCGCCGGCTCCTCGGCCCGGACCGACGGCTGGTGTGGCAGGCTGACGCAGGTGAGCGGAGCCGAGGCAGCTGCGTCGGGTGACGCGTTCACGGCGGCGCTGACCCAGGAGCTGGGCAAGAAGACCGGTGTCTGCTGGTTGCGGTACGGCGACCCGGGACACGTGCCCGTGGACCACGCCGCCTGGCACGTCTGGCTGGACGGCTCGCTCTACGTCGTCTCGGGCGGTGACGAGCAACATCTGCCCGGGATCGAGGACGTGGAGCGCCTCGAGGTCGTCATGCGCAGCAGGGAGAACGGCGGGCGGCTGCTCACCTGGGTCGGCAAGGCATCCGTGGTGCGCCCCGGCGACGAGGCCTGGGAGCCCGCGACCACGGCGCTGGTGGCTGGTCGGCTCAACCTCGACGACCTGTCCACCGCCGTCGCCGGCTGGGCCGAGCACAGCGTGGTCACCCAGATCACGCCCGTCGGCGAGCTGACCGAGGGCCCGGGGTCACTCGGCGACGACGCCGGACTGGCTGCGCCGCCGCCGACCCCGGCGATCACGCGTGGTCCGCTGCCCAAGATCCTGGGCCGCCGGTCGAGGCGCCGCCCCAGGCTCAGCTAGCGTCGCGGCACCGCGATCTCGCCGCGACCGACCGCGTGTACCTTGCCGGCCACCTGGCACGAGGTGGCGACGCCGCCGGCGGCCTCGACCCGGCCGAGCAGTCGGGACGGCCGGCCCATCTCGACACCCTGAGTGATCTGGTACCTTCCTCCGTCCGGCAGCCGGCCCGAGGCGACCAGCGCCATCCCGAGCCCGACGGCGGCGGAGCCGGTGGCAGCATCCTCGGGCACCGACAGCCCGGGCACGAACACCCGGGCGCGGACCTCGAGCTCAGGCGCAACACCGCTGACCTCGACGACGTTCACCCCCTCGACGGGCTCGTCGGTCTCGAACCGGTCGTCGTGGTCGGCCAGCGGCCGCGACGACACGTGGGCGCGGGCCAGGGCGCCCTCGACCACGGGCACGTGCACGAAGTTCAGGCCACAACCGGCCACCCGGACCGGTCCGGCCACGTCGGTACCGAACAGTCCGAGGTCGCGGAGCAGCGATCCGAGAAGCTTCCCGTCGAGCGGACCGGACAGCTCCCGAGGCAACGCGGTCAGCTCCACCAAACCACCGTCCTCGCCGTCGAACCGGACCCGGATCCGGCCCGCCCCGCAGACCTGGGTCACCTCGCTGACCTGTGGGAGGACCCCCCGGGAACGCAGCACCCATGCGGTGCCGAGGGTGGGGTGTCCGGCGAAGGGGATCTCGCCTCCTGGGGTGAAGATCCGGGTGGCGTACTCGGCGCCGTCCACCGACGAAGCGGGGAACGTGGTCTCGGCGAAGCCGAACTCTCGGGCGATCGCCAGGCACTGCGCGGGATCCAGGTCGTCGGCGCCGTGCACGACCGCGAGCTGGTTGCCCGCGAACGGCTGATCGGCGAACACGTCGACGATGTCGAAGGGAAGCACGGTCCCATCCTCCCAGCCCGCTAACGTTGTCCCACGTGAGCACCACCCCGCCCCGCGTCTTCGCAGCCCGCCTTTCGGGACTGCCGGTGTTCGACCCCGCGGGTGACCAGGTCGGCAAGATCCGGGACCTGGTGGTGGCCCTGCGCACAGAAGCCCAACAGCCCCGGGTGCTCGGGCTCGTGGTCGAGGTCTTCGGCCGACGCTCGATCTTCCTCCCGATGACCCGGGTGACCCACGTGGCCAGCGGCCAGGTGATCACCACCGGGCTGGTCAACATGCGCCGCTTCGAGCAGCGCTCGACCGAGACGCTCCTGTTCGGCCAGATCCTGGACCGCAAGGTGAGACTGCGGGAGACGGGTGTCGAGGGCACCGTCTACGACGTCGCCATGGAGCAGACCCGGAGCCGTGACTGGGTGCTGAGCCGGGTTGCCCTCCAGGAGGGGTCCAAGCGGTTCGGCCGCAAGGGTCAGACCCACGTCGTGGACTGGGACGAGGTCGACGGTCTCCAGGCCCGGGAGCAGGAGGAGCAGGGCGCCACCCATCTGCTCGCGGCCTTGGAGGAGATGCGTCCCGCGGACCTGGCGGCTGTCCTGCACGACCTGCCCGCGAAGCGGCGCGGCGAGATCGCTGCGGCCCTGAACGACGAGCGGCTGGCCGACGTGCTCGAGGAGCTCCCCGAGGAGGACCAGGTCGAGATCCTCGGCAAGCTCGACAGCGAGCGGGCCGCGGACATCCTCGAGGAGATGTCCCCCGACGACGCGGCCGACCTGATCGCGGAGCTGCCTCCGGAGATCGCCGAGCAGCTGCTGCGCCTGATGGAGCCGGAGGAAGCCGAGGACGTCCGCCGGTTGATGTCCTACGAGGACCACACCGCCGGCGGGATGATGACCACCGAGCCGATCATCCTCCCACCCGACGCGACCGTCGCCGAGGCGCTGGCGCTGGTGCGCAACGCGGAGCTGACCCCGTCGCTGGCGGCCCTGGTCTACGTCACCCGACCGCCACTGGAGCCGCCGACCGGGAGGCTGCTCGGCGTGGCACACATCCAGCGGCTGCTGCGGGAGCCGCCTTCCACGCTGGTCGGAGGCATGCTCGACAGCGACATGGAGTCACTGCGGGCGGTGTCCACGCTCGAGGACGTGGCCCGCCACCTGGCCACCTACAACCTGGTCGCCGCTCCCGTGGTCGACGAGAACGGCCGGCTGCTGGGCGCGGTCACCGTCGACGACCTGCTCGACCACCTGCTGCCGGAGAACTGGCGGGACCGGCCGCTGGCCTCGATCGGCGCCGCGGCCGGTGACGACGGCGGAGCGGCCCGTGGCTAGCTCCCGCTCCGAGACCTCCCGCACGCGGCTCGACGTCCCCCGAGACACTCGGCGCCAGCTGGTCCGGCGACCCCACTACGACCCGGACATGTTCGGCACGTTCGCGGAGAGCTTCGCGCGCTTCATGGGCACGGCGAAGTTCTTGATCTACATGAGCCTGTTCGTCGCGATCTGGGTGGTGTGGAACTGGCTGGTGCCCGACGAGATGCAGTGGGACGCGTACCCGTTCATCTTCTTGACCCTGATGCTCAGCCTTCAGGCGTCGTACGCCGCCCCGCTGATCCTGCTCGCGCAGAACCGCCAGGAGCTCCGCGACCGGGTGATCGCCGAGCAGGACCGCCAAGCGAACACCCGCGCCCACGCCGACATGGAGTTCCTCGCCCGCGAGGTGGCCTCGCTGCGGATGGCGGTCGGCGAGGTGGCCACCCGCGACTACCTCCGCTCGGAGCTGCGCAGCCTGCTGGGAGAGCTGGAGGAGAGGTCGCGCGCGAGGGACGGCGAGGCGGAGCCGGACCAGCACGTACCCTGGAAGGCATGACTTCCCCCGTCCTGGAGCAGGTCCGTGCTGCGCTGGCCACGGTCAACGACCCGGAGATCCGGCGCCCGATCACCGACCTCGGAATGGTCGAGTCGGTCGACATCGACGAGTCCGGCAAGGTGTCGGTGACCGTCCTGCTCACCGTTTCCGGCTGCCCGCTCAAGGACACCATCACCCGTGACGTGACCTCGGCGGTGGGCTCGGTGCCCGGAGTCAGCGACGTGGACCTCACCCTCGGGGTGATGAGCCAGGAGCAGCGGACCGGCCTCCAGCAGTCACTGCGCGGTGGGCAGACCCAGCGCGAGATCCCGTTCTCCCGCCCGGACTCGCTGACCAAGGTCTACGCGATCGCCAGCGGCAAGGGCGGGGTCGGCAAGTCCTCGGTCACCGTCAACCTGGCTGTGGCGATGGCCAACCAGGGGATGAAGGTCGGCATCGTCGATGCTGACGTCTACGGCCACTCGGTGCCCACCATGCTCGGCGTGGCCGACGTCCGCCCGACCCAGGTCGAGGACATGATCATGCCGGTGCCCACACCGGGCGGCATCTCGGTCATCTCCATCGGCATGCTCAAGCCGCGTCGCGACCAGGTGGTCGCCTGGCGGGGGCCGATGCTCGACCGGGCGCTCGTGCAGATGCTCAGCGACGTCTACTGGGGCGACCTCGACGCGCTCTTCCTCGACCTGCCGCCGGGCACCGGCGACATCGCCATCTCGCTCGGCCAGCACCTGCCGAACGCCGAGGTGGTCGTGGTGACCACCCCGCAGGAGGCTGCCGCCGAGGTGGCCGAGCGGGCCGGGACGATGGCTTCGATGATGCACCAACGGGTGGTCGGGGTCGTGGAGAACATGTCGTTCCTGCCCTGCCCGCACTGTGCCGAGTCCGGTGCTCCCGAGCACCGGCTCGAGGTGTTCGGCTCCGGCGGCGGGGCCCGGGTCGCTGCCACCCTGTCCAGCCGCTTCGGCTACGACGTGCCCGTGCTCGGCGAGATCCCTCTGGACCTCGACCTGCGAGCCGGTGGCGACACCGGCACCCCGATCGTGGAGGCGGCGCCCGGCTCGCCGGCCGCTGCCGAGCTGGCTCGGGTGGCTGCCACCTTGTCCGGGCGGGGCCGCGGCCTCGCCGGGATGCAGCTGGGACTGATCCCGGCCGGTAGATTCTGACCCGTGTTCGGGATCGGCCTGCCTGAGTTCCTGGTGATCCTGGTGGTCGCCGTCGTGGTCTTCGGCCCCGACCGGCTGCCCGAGCTCGCCCGCCAGGCAGGTCGGTTCCTGCACCAGGCGAAGCGGTTCGCGACCAACGCCCGCGACGACATCCGCAGCGAGCTCGGACCGGAGTTCGCCGACTTCGAGCTCTCCGACCTCGACCCTCGCAACGCCGTCCGCAAGCACATCATCGAGGCGATGGACGACGATCCCGGCGAGACCGTGCCGGTGCGACGCGGGCTGCGGCCCCTGGAGAGCGGCGAGCGGCCGCCGTACGACAGCGACGCCACCTGAGGCCGGCTCAGCCGACCTTCGCGTCGAGGGTGACCTCCACCGACAGGTCGCGCTCGCCCCGCTCGACCTGCAAGGTCACCGTCTCGCCGGGCTGGTGACTGCGGATGGCGACGATCAAGGCGATACCGTCGGTGATCGTCGTCTCGTCGATGGCGGTCACCAGGTCGCCCTTGCGCAGACCCGCCTCCTCCGCGGGCCCGCCGGAGTCGACGCGGTTCACCATCGCGCCGTCGTTCTCCTCGCCACCGGTCTGCACCAGGGCGCCGATCACCGGGTACTTCGCCTCGCCGGTCTGCAGGATCTGGGCGGTCGTCAGCCGCACCTGCTCGATGGGGATGGCGAACCCGACGCCGATGTTGCCGGGCCGGGCGCCGAAACCACCGGTGGTGGCGATCGCGGAGTTGACCCCGACGACCTGACCGCGCAGGTTCACCAGCGGTCCGCCGGAGTTGCCGGGGTTGATCGCGGCATCGGTCTGCACCGCGTTGATGTAGGAGGCGTTGTCGTCCTCCAGCGCACCCGTGGTCACCGGGCGGTCCACCGCGCTGACGATGCCCGACGTGACGGTGCTGCTCAGCCCGAGTGGGGAGCCGAGCGCCACCACGGTCTCCCCGATGTTCATCGACTGCGACGAGCCGACGGCCGCCGGGCGCAGTCCGCGCAGCCGCCCCCGGACCTCCAGCACGGCGATGTCGTAGACGGGGCTTCGGCCGACGATCTCGGCGGCGCGGGCCCGGCCGTCCTGGTCGATCACCTCGATACGACCGTCCTCGGCGGCGCCCTCCACGACGTGGTTGTTGGTGATGACGTGTCCTTGACGGTCGAGCACGAACCCGGAGCCGGTCGCTGATCCCCCGGGCTCGTCGCCCTCCTGAGGCTCACCGGCCTCGCGGGCCGAGATCTGCACCGTGCTCGGCAGCAGTTCCTTGGCGACTGCGGCGATGCTGCCGTTCTCGGGCTCGAGCGGGGCCGGCCGGGCACCGGGGTCGGGGATGGACCCGGCGTCGATCACCCCAGCCGGCTGGTCATCGGCCGAGGTGAGCACCGCTGCGCCGCCCAGCGCGCCGCCGATCAGACCCACGACGAGAGCCATGGCGGCGACCACGGGCCAGATCCAGCCCGGGATCTGGGAGCGGGGCTGCGGCGGGTAGGGCGGCCACGGCATCCGTGGCGGCGGGTAGGGATGCTGCGGTCCCTGGCGGTACGGCGGGCCGAACGGCTGCCCGTAGCCCTGCGGTCCGGGCGCCGGAGGTCCCGGCGGATAACCCGGAGGGACCTGCGGGTCGCCGACGCGGCCGCGCTCGTCGTACTCGCTCACGCAACCATCTTGACCTACCTCGACAAACCGCGCGCAACCTCAGCCAGGTCGGGCCGCGAGGTGCCCGCTAGCGGTGCGAGCGGGGTACGGCGTCGCGGCGCTCGCCGGGAGCCGACCCGCCACCGACGCCGGGAGTCGGGAGGGCAGAGGCGTTCGGCGACGCAGCGGGTCGCGACAACGACGCGGTCGGGGGGCTCGGCGGCGGCGCCTGGCCGATGCCGAGCGTCGCACCGGAGAGCGAGGCGAAGCCGAGGACGGCGGCCGAGACCGAGCCGACTCCGAGGACTGCGAGCCCGGCGCGACGGCGACCGGCGCTACGCCGCTCGATCTCGGTGACCGTCGACCAGGCCAGCCAGGCATCGTGCGGGGTCCCGATCGCTGTGCCGTCAGGGGCGCCGGGACCGCCAGGGGCGCGGGGACCGTCGGGGCCCGGCAGGGAGTACAGCCTGCCCATCAGCCGCTCCGGCGGCCGGTCGCCGCCGAGCCGCGCCAGCTCGGTCTTCAGCCTGCCCTCCTGGGCGACCCGCTCACGGCACTCGGAACAGCCGAGCACGTGCGCCCACGCCTGCTCAGCGGCCTCGGCTGCCAGCTGCCCGTCGACCAGCGCGCTGACGGAGCTGCCGACGTGTCCTCGGGGCTTGCGCATCTTGTCCATCATGCGGTCTGCGGGGCCTGTGGGGACAGCCCGGTCGCGCCAGTGGGCCGGTCGGCGCTCGCGGGGCCGGAGTAGCGGACCCGTCCCGCGGCGGGCGCTCGGTGGGCCAGGGACTTGCGCAGCATCGACCTGCCGCGGTGGATCCGGGAGCGCACCGTGCCCAGCTTCACTCCGAGCACGTCGGCGATCTCGTCGTAGCTCAGCCCCTCGATGTCGCACAGCACGACGGCAGCGCGGAACTCCGGCGGGAGGGCCGTCAACGCCGCCTCCACGTCGTCGTCGAGCAGCCGGTCGTCGAACGCGGCATCCGGGCTCGGCACCCGCCCGGGCAGCTTCACCTCATGGTCCTCGGCCAGCGCGTCGAACCGGATGCGCGCCTTGCGCCGGGCCTGGTCGAGGAAGAGGTTCGTGGTGATCCGGTGCAGCCAGCCCTCGAAGGTCCCGGGGGTGTAGGTGTCGAGCGAGCGGAAGACCCGCACGAACACCTCCTGCGTGAGGTCCTCGGCGTCGTGCCGGTTGCCGGTGAGCCGGTAGGCCAGCCGGAAGACGCGGTCGGAGTGCTTCTCGACGACCTCGTCCCAGGACGGGACCCCGGCGGTTGCTGCGGACATGGCCATGGACCCTCCCCCGGCCTCGTCTGCGTCGCTCACCGGTGCCTCCTGGCGTCTGAGCTGTTGACCGAACAGTGTCCTGACCTCTCTCACGGTATGCGCCGGAACTGAGAGGAGCCTGTGAGCCTCCCGTGCACCGCACAACGGCCGATCCGACTCCTGTGTTCCCGAACACGACGACGCGGAGCGATAGAGTCGCTGCCACGCATCGCGCAGGTACACCCTGTCCCGCCCCACCGAAGCCCGGCCTCCAGGAGGACGTCATCACCACCCCGATCAAGCCCGCGAGCTGGACCTACGCCGAGCAGTTCGTCGCGGAGGACGATGTGCTCGCCGCCGCCCGTGCCCGTGCCGAGGAGGTCGGGGTCTCGGCCATCGGCTCCGGTGGTGGCGCGGCCCTGTGCTTCCTGGCGTCGGTGCTGGATGCGCGTGCCGTGGTCGAGATAGGCACCGGGACCGGGGTCTCGGGCCTGTGGCTGCTGCGCGGCATGCGGTCGGACGGGGTCCTGACGACCGTCGACATCGAGGCGGAGCACCAGCGTCTCGCCAAGGAGACGTTCAGCGACGCAGGCATCCCCAGCAACCGGGCACGCACCATCGCCGGAGCCGGCCTGGACGTGCTGCCGCGCCTCACCGACGGGCACTACGACCTGGTCTTCTGCGACGGTGACAAGCGGGAGTACGCCGCCTACCTGCGCGAGGCGCTGCGGCTGCTGCGCCCCGGCGGCGTGGTGGCCTTCGACAACGCGCTGTGGCACGACCGGGTGGCTGACCCCGCCCAGCGCGACGAGGAGACCACCGCGATCCGTGACCTCGGGCGGACGATCGCGGAGAACGAGGCCCTCGTCTCCGCGCTGCTGCCGGTCGGCGACGGCCTGCTGGTGGCCAAGAAGGTCTGGACGCCGGAGTCCTGATCCTCAGGCCGGTGCTGGGCCCTCGGCTCGGGGGGAGGCACTGAAGCCGTCCCAGCCCTCGGCGACCGCGACGATCTCGCACTCCTCGATGAGGATCGGCGCGGAGCCGATGATCTGCGACCCGGGCGATTCCGCAGCGGTCTGTGCGAAGGCGGACTGGAAGTCGGCGCGCGCCTCGTCGCTGACGAAGACGTAGCACCCCTCGAACCACTGTCCGGGCACCATCCGCCAGGTCTTGTACTGCAACCCGGCCATGCCGGTGAAGCGGGCGTGGGAGGAGTCGGCGACGTACGCCGCAAGCTCCTCCTCGACGCCGTCCGCCGCATCGACGAGCGACCAGCGCACGGTCAGACCCTTCATTCGACGATCCCTTCCAGGGGGGACTCCGAGCCGAGCCAGTCCAGCAGCAGGCGCGGACCGAAGCCGGTAGGGCCCTTGGTCCACTCGTAACGCTCCTCCGGAGCCTCTGCGATGGAGGCGAAGTCGACGTGGGCCCACGGCACGTCGCCGGCGAAGTGCTGGAGGAAGAGGGCAGCGGTGATCGCCCCTGCTCCCCCGGCGGCGTTGTCGCCGTCGGCGACCGTCGAGGCGACCCGCTCCTCGTAGTCGCGCACCAGAGGCATGCGCCACAACAGCTCGCCGGAGGAGGCGGAGGCGTCGGCCAGCAGCTGCGCCAGCGCCTCGTTGTTGGCGAAGTAGCCGCCGGTGCCCTGTCCGAGTGCGACCTTCATCGCACCGGTGAGCGTGGCGACGTCGACCAGGACGTCGGGCTCGATCTCGGCGACGGCGTAGGCCATCGCGTCCGCCATGACCAACCGGCCCTCGGCGTCGGTGTTGGTGACCTCGCTCGTCCGCCCGCCGTAGTGGCGGATCACGTCGCCGGGGCGCATCGCGCCGCCGCCGACAGCGTTCTCGGCGGCGGGCACCAGGGCGACCACCTTGACCGCGCAGCCGACGTCCCGCAGGGCTCCCATGGTGGCGAGCACGGCGGCACCGCCGGACATGTCGCGCTTCATCGCCAACATGCTCTCGGGGGGCTTGATGTCGAGTCCTCCGGTGTCGAAGGTGATGCCCTTGCCGACCAGCACGACCGTCGGCGTCTTCCTCGTCGCGCCGTGGGGCGTGTAGTCGAGACGGATCAGGCGCGGTGGGGTGGCGGAGGCCGAGCCCACGGCGAGCACGCCCCCGAAGCCCTCGGCACCCAGACGGGTCTCGTCCCAGATGGTCACCTCGAGGCCGGCAGCGGCTGCCAGCTCCTCAGCCTGCGCGGCGAGCCAGGCCGGGTTCTTCAGGTTGGACGGCACGCACGCCCACATGCGCGAGCGCCAACCGGCGCCACCAGCGGCGAGTGCGCGAGCGAGGTCGTCGTCGGCGTCCTCGTCGGTCGTGCCGGCCAGCACGATCCTGACCACCGGCACCTCTGCGGGCCCGGTGGAGCGCCAGTGGAAGCCGAACGAGCCGAGCATCGCCCCGACCACGAAGGCGCCCAGGCCATCGTCCGGCGCGATCGACGTGATCGAGGTCGCCACGCTGGCGCGGTTCTTGGTCGCGCGGGCGAGCGTCGCACCGGCACGCCGGAAGTCGGTGACCGACTGGGCGCCCACGCCGACGAGCAGCAGGAGCTGGACGTCGTCATGCACGACCGGGACCGAGACGACCTCGCCCGTCCGGCCGGTGGCCCTCTGCGCCTCGAGGAGGGTGAGCAGGTCCAGTCCGAGCAGGCCTCCGACCTCGTCGGCCCCGGGACCGAGGACGACCGAGCCACCGTCCTCGTCGGGCGGGATCACCGGGAGCGCCCACACCTCAGCCCCGCCGATCTGGTGCGGCAGGGCCGGGCTGAGCGCGAACTCCGGCGGGGAGACCTGGGTGGGGAGCTGTGAGGTCGTGGCCACGGTCAGCCGACGACGTCCTTGAGCGCATCCCCGAGGGCCGCAGCCTCGTCGGCGTTCAGCTCGACCACGAGTCGCCCACCGCCCTCGAGCGGGACGCGCATGACGATGCCGCGCCCTTCCTTGGTCACCTCGAGGGGTCCGTCACCCGTCCTGGGCTTCATGGCGGCCATGGGCGCACCTTCCTGATTCTCACTCCAGTGGCCCACCCGCAAGCGGCTCCACATGCGAAATCGAGGTGGCGTGGCCCCCTCGACGGCGTCGTACGAGCTCCATTATCCCCCATGCCTGCGGTGACGCGGACCAGAGGTCGGCTGCCGCCCGTCGGTCCGGCCGTTCCGGACCGTGTACGGCGCCTGCCACCAGCGCGCCGGGTCGGGCAGACTGCGCCCATGACCGACTCCACCAGCCAGCCGCCCGCCCCGCCCGTCGGCGGTGTGTGCGAGCCCGTCCTGCTCGCCGTGGCCGACGGCGTCGCCACCGTCACGCTCAACCGGCCGGACGCGCTGAACAGCCTCGACATCGCCACCAAGGAGTTGCTGCGTGAGGTCGTGCAGGCCGTGGCGGCCGACGACGCCGTCCGCTGCGTCGTCCTGACCGGGACCGGCCGCGGCTTCTGCGTCGGCCAGGACCTGAAGGAGCACATAGAGCTGCTGCGCAGCGGCTCCAGCGACGAGCTGTTCACCACCGTCGAGCGCCACTACAACCCGATCGTGAGCGCCCTGGCGACGATGCCCAAGCCCGTCATCGCCGCAGTCAACGGCGTCGCGGCCGGCGCCGGCGCCTCGCTCGCCCTGGCCTGCGACATGCGGGTGCTGACCGACACCGCGGGGTTCAACTTCGCCTTCGCCGGCGTCGCCCTCTCCTGCGACACCGGTGCCAGCTACCACCTGCCGCGGCTCGTGGGCCAGGCCAAGGCGCTCGAGCTTCTCTACTTCCCCCGCACGATCTCCGCCGAGGAGTCGCTGTCCCTCGGCCTGGCCAACCAGGTCGTACCGGCGGCCGACCTCGGGTCGACCGTCACCGCGCTCGCCGGGCAGCTGGCTGCCGGGCCCACGGTGGCCTTCGCCTCCATCCGCAACGCGGTGGCCTACTCGTCGCAGCACTCCTTCGCCGACGCGCTCCTCAACGAGGCCGAGCTGATGAACCGGACCGGCGCCACCGAGGACCACGCGGCAGCGGTGGCGGCTTTCGTGGCCAAGGAGAGGCCCATCTTCACCGGTCGTTGACCGGCTGCGGAGTCAGCGAGGCCCCCGGCTGGCGCCGAGCACCTCGAGGAGCCGACGCGGTGCCTCGATGGCCATCCGGCGCCTGGGCGGCCGTGCGGCGTACTCCACGGTGAGGGCGGAGCCCTCGAACCGCGCGTTGAACCAGCTCGTCATCGTCCCGTGGCAGAGCCCACCGCAGTCCAGCCTCACCTGAGGCAGTCTCAGTGCCCGGGCCAGCCGCCGGGCGAACCGGGGGTCCTTGGTGTCGGTGTCGACGCCGTTGAGCGGCTGGTGGAAGCTGATGAGGCGCACCGGGTCGATCCGTCGCAGAAATCCCATCACGGCACGGGTCTCGGGCTCGCTGGCCGGGTGCGCACCGGACTCGTAGCGGCCGTCGAGATCGACCCAGTCGTGCGGGTAGTTGCGGTTGAGGTCGACCCCACGTGCGTTGCGCCGGGAGTGCCTCGCGAGCCCGTCCGGGTTGTAGGTCGGGATCACCCACAGGTCGATCCCGCGGATCGGGCGGCCCTCACGCAGGCTCGTGAGGATCCGGCGGGTGTGCGGCTCGTCGCCGTGCATCGTGGAGATCAGCACGACGCGGCGCTGGCCGGGCTCGCCCAACCGCCAGGCCCGGATCGGACGTCCGCTCACGGAGTGGCCGAGGACGCGTCGCTCGACCACCGCGGCGGGCGGGTCGTCGCCGGCAGGAGCCGCCGCCGCGGCAGGAATCGCACTGTCGAGCACGGGTCCTGCGGCCGCGGTCCCCAGCAGCAGCGCCAGGGCGAGGAGGCGCTTCACACTCTCGCCGTGACGTAGGCGTAGGTGAACACCAGTACGCCCAGCAGCAGGCCGACGTGCGCGAGGACGGAGAGCCCCGGTCCGGTGCTCCACGAGTCGGTCACGGCGGAGTCGGCGTGCTTGCCGCGGGCGGGCATCCACCGGGTGAGGACCATCAGCCCCACGACCGTCGTCAGCCACCACAGCGCCAGCGCGAGGATCCCGGTCGTCGAGCTGCCGAGGGGGTGGTCGGTCGAGAAGACGAGGAAGACCACCCAGGTCACCCACGCCAGTGCGCCGGCGACGGTGTGCACGAGCAGCAACCGGTGACTGATCTGGAGGCGGCCGGCGCTGGTCCCGCTACCCAGGCGGCGACGCGTCAGGACCACCACGAGCGCGGCCAGAGCAGTCAGGACGTAGACCAGCACTTCGAGAAACACGGCGCGAGTGTGCCTCAGTCGGGGTTGTCGCCGCCACGCGGCACGTCGTCGAGCTGGTCGGCGAGGCGCGCCAGCAGGGTGTCGACCTCGCTCATCCGGTAGCCGCGGAACGCGAGCGAGAACCGCACCCGCCGCAGGTCCTCACCCACCAGCCGGCCTGCCGGGACGACGACGTCCGGCCGGTCGTCGTACTCCTCGGGCAGGGCACCGGTGCGGCCCGAGGCGACGATGGCGATACCGCCCATGACGAGCACGACCAGGACCGCGAAGACCCACATCATCAGCTCACTCCGGCCGCTCGGCCTCGGGCGTCCCGATGCGGCCCTGACGGGCCTTGACCATGAGCTCCACGGCCAGGTCGACGTCGTCGGTGACGGTGAACATGTCGAGGTCCCGGTCGCTGATCTTCTCCTCCGCGAGGACGGTGGTGCGCAGCCAGTCGACCAGGCCCCGCCAGTAGTCGCTGCCGAGCAGCACCACCGGGAACGAGGTCACCTTCTGGGTCTGCACGAGCGTCAGCGCCTCGAAGAGCTCGTCGAAGGTGCCGAGCCCGCCCGGCAGCACCACGAAGCCTTGGCTGTACTTCACGAACATGGTCTTGCGGGCGAAGAAGTAGCGGAAGTTGATGCCCTTGTCGACCCACCGGTTCAGCCCGGCCTCGAAGGGCAGCTCGATCCCCAGCCCCACGCTGACACCGCCCGCCTCGCTCGCCCCCTTGTTGGCCGCCTCCATGGCGCCGGGCCCGCCGCCGGTGATGACGGCGAAGCCCTCCTCGGCCAGGCGGCGACCGACCTGCTCGGCGCGCGCGTACTCGGGGTGGTCGGCGGTGGTCCGCGCCGAGCCGAAGACCCCGATGGCCGGACCCAGCTCGGCCAGCGCACCGAAGCCCTCGACGAACTCGGACTGGATGCGCAGCACCCGCCACGGGTCGGTGTGCACCCAGTCGGCCGCTCCTCGCGAGTCGAGCAGCCGCTGGTCGGTCGTCGAGCCTTCCTCGACCTGGCTGCGCCGCGTCATGACGGGTCCCTTGAACTGGTCCCTCATGCCAGCCACTCCTTCAGCTGGCGCTCGCAGCGGGTGATGTGCTCCATCGGCACGTGCTCGTCCTGCTTGTGGGCGAACGTCGGGTCACCCGGACCGAAGTTGACGGCTGGTACGCCGC
>CADCUJ010000091.1 GCA_902805855.1 uncultured Nocardioidaceae bacterium | reverse complement strand
GCCAGCGTGGCGAGCATGGCGTCCACCGCCTGCTTGCGGTCCTCCGCGAGACCCTTCTGCGCGCCGTACACGCTGGTCGCGCCGGTCAGTCCGAGCAGCGGACTGTCCACGTCGGTCGCGGCCACCAGGTCCACGCCCTCCAGACGAGCCCGAGCCGGCGCGAGGTCCACACTCTCGAGCTCAGCGAGGGCAACCGGTCCTCCGGTGAGGGCGTCGCCCGGCACCGAGACCGCGCCGAGACCTGCCAGCAGACCGGCACCGCCGTCGTTGGTGCCCGTTCCGCCCAGCCCGACCACGACCGAGTCCACCCTGACGTCCAGCGCGGCCCCGAGGAGCTCACCGACCCCTTCGCTGGTGGCGCGCTCAGGGTCTCGCTCGCGTTCCGGCGTGAGGTGCAGCCCACACGCGTGGGAGCTCTCCACATACGCCGTCTTCCCGGTGACCAGGACCGTCGCAGGCACCGGATCGCCGTACGGGCCGACCACGGTGACTGCGAGCAGGTCACCACCGAGTGACGCGTGCAGCACGTCGACGAAGCCGGGCCCGCCGTCGGCCATCGGCGCCAGCTCCAGCTCGTCGTCCGGCGCGTACCGCCGCCAGCCGGCGGCGATCGCCTCCGCGGCTTCGACGGCGCTCAGCGTGCCGGCGAACTTGTCTGGTGCGATCAGCACGCGCATGCACCCATCCTGCCTGCTCATCTAGGGTCGGTGCCCGTGGCCGTCGACTACTACGTCCGCCGGATGCGCGAAGAAGACGTCACCGCCGTGGAACGGCTCACCGACGAGGCCTTCTACCAGGTGGACGTACGCACCCACCGAGCCGGCTCGCCGGAACCCACTCACCGCAGCGAGCAGAAGGCGCTGAGCTGGCGACGGCGGCTGGCGCACCTGGTGCACCACGATCCCGACGGCTGCTGGATCGCCGAGGACCGAACCGGGGTGATCGGTGCCGCCGCGAGCATCCGCCGGGATCTCACCTGGATCCTGTCGGCCTTCGCGGTGCGACCGGACCGGCAAGGCCGGGGCGTGGGTCGCCAGCTGCTCGACGCAGCGCTGGCCCATGGCAGCGGCTGCCTGCGCGCGATGCTCGCGGCGTCCGACGACCCCGGCGCGGTACGCCGCTACCGCCTCGCCGGATTCTCGCTGCACCCGACGATGGCCCTGCGCGGCACGGTGGACCGAAGGCTGCTCCCGGTCGTGGAGCGGGTACGCGAAGGGGCCGTGGGCGACGTCGACCTGATGAACTCGGTGGATCGGCAGGTCCGTGATGCCGCGCATGGCGTGGACCACGAGTTGCTTGTCGCCACGTACCGGCTGGTCGTCGTGGACCGCGCCACCGGCACCGGATACGCCTACGTCGAACCGAACGGCGGGCCTCACCTCCTCGCGGCGACCAACAGACGCACGGCTGCCGACCTGCTGTGGGAGTCGCTGGCCTCGTCGTCCCCGGACGCCTCGAGCGCGATCCGCCACCTCACCCCTGCCCAGGAGTGGGCCGTCGACATCGGGCTCGCCGCGCGGATGGAGCTGGACACCGAGGGGTACCTGGCGCTGCGGTCGATGAAGCCCCCCGTGCCGTACATCCCCAGCGGGCACTTCCTGTAGTGCGCTGCCTGAAGGGAGAGGACGCCCTGGTCAGCCTGGTCAGCGTCGTCAGCCTGGTCCCTGTGGCCGGGTGTGGAATACTGTCGCAGTGACAACAACAGACCTGCCCCTGCTCGTGCTGGGTCGGGGGGCCGACCCTGGCTCCGAACGCGGCGTGGACTGTCCAGGCGGACTGCCAGCGGCGTCCGACCCCGGCCTGGTGGCTCGCGCCGAGGCCGCCAAGGCGGCACTGGGTGAGCGGGTCTTCGTGCTCGGCCACCACTACCAGCGTGACGAGGTGATCGCCTTCGCCGACGTCACCGGCGACTCGTTCAAGCTCGCCAGAGACGCCGCTGCCCGCCCTGAGGCCGAGTACATCGTCTTCTGTGGCGTGCACTTCATGGCCGAGTCCGCAGACATCCTGACCGCCCCGAACCAGAAGGTGGTCCTGCCCGACCTCGCCGCCGGTTGCTCGATGGCCGACATGGCCCGGCTCACCCAGGTCGAGGACGCGTGGGACGCGCTGAGCGATGCCGGCCTCGCCGACTCCGTCGTGCCGGTGACCTACATGAACTCCAGCGCCGACATCAAGGCCTTCTGCGGGCGCAACGGAGGCGCAGTGTGCACCTCCTCCAACGCGCAGGCGGCTCTCGAGTGGGCGTTCGAGCAGACCGGTACGTCGGGCAAGGTGCTGTTCCTGCCCGACCAGCACCTGGGCCGCAACACCGCCGTGCTGAAGCTGGGTCTCTCCATCGACGACTGCGTGGTGTGGAACCCGCACCTGCCCAACGGCGGACTCAGCGCCGCGGAGCTCCGCGACGCTCGGATGATCCTCTGGAAGGGACACTGCTCGGTGCACGGCCGGTTCTCCGCGGACGTGGTCGACGAGCTGCGGGCCCGGATTCGCGGCGTCAACATCTTGGTGCACCCGGAGTGCACGCACGAGGTCGTCACCAAGGCCGACTACGTCGGGTCCACCGAGTACATCATCAAGACCATCGAGGCGGCACCGTCAGGCTCGGCGTGGGCCATCGGCACCGAGCTCAACCTGGTGCAGCGGCTGGCGGACGCCCACCCCGACAAGGACATCGTCTTCCTCGACCGGACCGTGTGCTACTGCTCGACGATGAACCGGATCGACCTGCCGCACTTCGTGTGGGCGATGGAGAACCTCGCCACGGGCAACCCGGTCAACGTCATCGAGGTAGACCCGGAGACCGAGAAGCAGGCCCAGGTGGCGTTGCAGCGGATGCTCGACCTGCCCGGGGTGCGCTGAAGCGCTGCGGGTCGTCAGGCAGGCCGGTCACAGACCCGGCGCGCCCCACACCGGCATCCAGCGGGACAGCTGTGGCTCGATCGGCAGGTCGTCGGCGACCAGGTCACGGATCTGGATCTCCGCGATGTTGTCCCGCTGCTGCTTGCCGGGCTGGCCCGCGACCGGGACGAAGGGGTAGAAGGTGCCCTGCTTGTAGAGGTAGACCAGGGCGACCCGCCGCCCGCCGGCGTCGGTGAACCCCACCAGCGAGCACAGCAGCCCTGGTCCGAAACCGTGCGCCTCCAGCGTGGTGTTCACCGCGTGCACGTCGGTCACCAGACCGGCCATGTCGGCCGGCTCGTGACGGGTCACCAGCCAGGTGAAGCCGTAGTCGTCGGTGCTCTTCTCCACCGCCGGGCCTTCGTCTGCGTCGAGCAGGGCCACCACGTCGGCCTGCGTCTGCGCGAAGGCGACTCCCTCGGCCTGTCGATAGCACACCGAGCCGACACCGGTCGGCCCGAATCCGGCGGCCTGCAGGGTGATCGCGGCGCTGGGCAGGGAGAACAGTGCGTCGAGGTTCGCCCGCACCGGCCGGCGTCGACCGAGCAGCGAGTCCCAGAGCCTCACGCCACCGGCCCCGCGGAGAAGCTCACTGCCCGGGGCCAGGGGCCGGGAAGCCGCCGCCGAAGCCGCCGTCGATGCCGTCGATGCCGTCGATGCCGTCTAAGGGCCGACCGAGCTCGGCGGCGACCTTCGCGAGCTGCTCGAGCCGCTCCTCAAGCGACGGGTGGGTGGAGGTGAGCGTGCGGAGGGTGGCCCCACTGACCGCCGGCGCGATGAAGAAGGCGTTCATGGTCTGCGCCGAGCGCAGGTCGCGGTTGGGGATGGCCGCGATCTCACCGGTGATCTTGGTCAACGCCGACGCCAGGGCCGAGGGCTTCTGGGTCAAGAACGCGCCCGAACGGTCCGCGCACAGCTCCCGGTACCGGGAGAGCAGCCTGGTGAGGAAGAAGCTGATCGCGTAGACGACCAGGCTGACCACGAGCGCCACCAGCCAGAAGGGCGCACCACCGTTGTCGCGCCGACCGCCTCCGAAGAAGGCCCCGAAGCGGGCGCCGTGGGTGATCATGCCGGCGATGATTCCGGCCGACGAAGCGAGGGTCATCACCAGCACGTCACGGTGTGCGACGTGGGAGAGCTCGTGGGCCAGCACGGCCTCGAGCTCCTCGACGGTGAGCCGGTCCAGGATGCCGGTGGTCACGCACACCGCCGACCGGCTCGGCGAGCGGCCGGTGGCGAAGGCGTTCGGCAGATCGGTGTAGGAGATGGCGACTCGGGGCTTGGGCATGTCGGCCAGCGCACACAGCCGGTCGATCACGCCGTGTAGCTCGGGCGCCTCGTGCGGCGCCACCTCGCGGGCTCGCATCGCCCGCAGCGCCAGCCGGTCGGAGTTGTACCACTGGTAGAACGCGATGCCGATGCCGGCGAGCCCAATGAACGGGATCAGCCCGCCGTACCCGGTTGCCCCCGCGCCGTACATCAAACCGACGATCAGCGCCACGAACAGCGCACCGAGCAGGAACATGACCAGGGTCATCCGGGCGGTGAGACCGGTGTCCTGGATGAAGCGGGTGCGTGCCATCAGCCGGGGATGAGCCCTTCGTCGCTGAGCAGCTCACGGACCTCGTCGAGACTGGCGTCCGCGGGCGGCAGGATCAGGTCGGAGTCCTCGAGCGAGTCGTCGGGCAGCACCGACCCAGCCTTGCGGACGGCGTCCAGCAGCGCAGCGAGTGTGCCGGCGAAGGCGACCTCGTCGCCCGCCTCGACCGCCGCTTCCACCTCGTCGTCGAGGTCGTTGAGTCGGGCGAGCTGCTCCTCGGGAACATCCCACTGCCCCTCGGTCAGGATCCGGACGATCATGGCTGTCCCTCCTGCTTCCTCGGCTCCTCGACCACCTCTGCCGACTCAGCACCCGGGATGGGCGCAGCGGAACCGCTGCCGCCCTGCTCCAACGCCTCCGGCGCCTGGGTGCTCCCGGACTTCAACGCCGCGAGCTCGGCCTCGACATCGCTCTGGGAGGACATCGACTCGAGCTCACGCGCGATGTCGTCGCCCTGGCCGAGCTGGCTCGCGTCGTCGAGTGCGCCGGTCGAGATCAGCTCGTCGATGGCCCCAGCACGGGCCTGCATCTGCGCGGTCTTGTCCTCGGCGCGCTGCACCGCCATCCCGACATCGCCCATCTCCTCGGAGATGCCGGAGAACGCCTCGTTGATGCGAGTCTGCGCCTCGGCGGCTGTGTAGCTGGCCTTGATGGTCTCCTTGCGGGTCCGGAACGACTCGACCTTCGCCTGCAGCCGCTGTGAGGCGACGGTGAGCTTCTCCTCCTCGCCCTGGAGCTGCGCCTGCTGCGCCCTCAGGTCGGTGATCTGGCCGGTCAGCCCGGACTTGCGGGTCAGCGCCTCGCGGGCCAGGTCCTCGCGCCCCATCGACAACGCCTTCTGGGCCTGGTCGTGCAGCTTCTGCGACTGCTGCTCGAGCTGGGCGACCTGGAGCTCGACCCGTTTGCGGCTCGTCGCGACGTCGGCCACGCCCCGCCGTACCTTGGCCAGCAGCTCACGCTGCCGCTGGTAGCTGTAGTCGAGGGTTTCCCGCGGGTCTTCGGCATTGTCCAGCGCCCGGTTCGCCTTGGATCGGAAGATCAGGCTGATGCGCTTCATGAGGCTCATGGGACTGGGGGCCCCTCCTGGTTCGGCGGCGGTGCGAGGTTGCGCAGGTGTTCACCCTAGTTGGGCAACGGGCGGCGTGACGAGCAGGTTCCCGCCAGTGCTCGCCGGCTACCTCTGGCCATGTCTGCGGTGATCGCCGGTATCGTTGCCGAGCACCGCACCCCGACGCAGAAGGCCAGCCCGTGTTTCGTCGCAAGAAGTCCGAGGGCGTCGCCGTAGCCGCCCAGTCCGGCAGCACACCTGGACACGCCGGAAGCACTGGAAGCACCGACGGGCAGGTCAGTGGGGACCGGGCCGGAGGCAAGGGCCGACCGACCCCGACCCGACGGGAGGCCGAGGCGGCGGCACGGGCGCGGGCCAAGGGACCGCAGAGCCGCAAGGAGGCGGCGAAGCTGCTTCGAGAGCGCCGCGCCGCGGAGAACGTGAAGATGCGCCAGGGTCTGAAGACCGGCGACGAGCGGTACCTTCCCGCACGCGACCAGGGGAAGGTACGCCGGTTCGTCCGCGACTTCGTCGACTCACGACTGTGCATGGCCGAGCTGCTGCTGCCGATCCTGCTGGTGATCATGGTGCTGACCTACTCCGGAAACCCGACCCTGCAGGGATACGGCAACGGGCTGTGGAGCGCGATCTTGCTGCTGGTCGTGGTCGACACCGGTTACCTGATCTGGAAGATCAAGCGGGAGGTGCGCACCCGGTTCCCCGACGAGTCCACCAAGGGCGTCGCCTTCTACGCGGTCCTGCGCACCCTGCAACTGCGGTTCATGCGGATGCCCAAGCCGAACGTCAAGCTGGGTCAGAAGCCGCCTGCGCGCTACTAGCGATGCCGGAGAGCTGGTGACGGGCAGCTACTGTCTGCGAGATGGATACTCGCAACCTCGGAAGCAGCGGTCTGAAGATCTCGGAGATCGCCTACGGCAACTGGCTCACCCACGGATCGCAGGTCGAGGAGGAGGCCGCCCTCGCCTGTGTCCGACAGGCCCTGGAAGAGGGCATCACCACCTTCGACACCGCGGACGTCTACGCGAACACGAAGGCGGAGACCGTTCTCGGCGAGGCGCTGAAGAACGAGCGGCGCGAGAGCCTGGAGATCTTCACCAAGGTCTACTTCCCGACCGGCCCGGGAAAGCACAACGACCACGGCCTCTCGCGCAAGCACATCCGGGAGTCGATCGACGGCTCGCTGCGCAGGCTCGGGACCGAGTACGTCGACCTCTACCAGGCGCACCGCTACGACTACGAGACCCCGCTCGAGGAGACGATGGAGGCCTTCGCTGACGTCGTGCACTCGGGCAAGGCGCACTACATCGGCGTCTCGGAGTGGCGCGCGGAGGAGATCCGCGAGGCACACGCCATGGCGCGAGAGCTGAAGATCCCGTTCGTGTCGAACCAGCCGCAGTACAACATGCTGTGGCGGGTCATCGAGACCGACGTGGTCCCCACCTGCGAGGAGCTCGGCATCGGCCAGGTGGTGTGGTCGCCGATCGCCCAGGGAGTGCTGACCGGGAAGTACCTGCCAGGTGAGCAGCCGCCGCAGGGATCGCGCGCCACCGACGAGAAGGGTGGCGCGGACATGATCTCGCGCTACCTCACCGACGACGTTCTCGGCCGGGTGCAGCGGCTCGAGCCGATCGCCAAGGAGGCCGGCCTCTCGCTGGCGCAGCTCGCGATCGCGTGGGTCCTGCAGAACGACAACGTCTCGACGGCCATCATCGGCGCCAGCCGGCCAGAGCAGGTCACCGAGAACGTCAAGGCGGCCGGGGTCCGGCTCGACCCGGCGGCACTGAAGCAGGTCGACGAGATCCTCGAGGGCGTCATCGAGCGTGATCCCGCGCAGACGAAGTCCCCGAGGCAGCGCGACTTCTAGCCGCCGGCGGGGCCGAAGGCGCGTCCCCGGCCACGCACCCACAGCGCCAGCAACGGGTCGACGTAGCGCCACTGACCCTGATCACCGCTGCTGGTCCGGTCCCGGGTGACGTGCTGGCCCTCCTTGCCGAGCTCGCGGAGTGCGCTCTGCAGCGTCGCGCGGGAGGAGCCGAGCCGGCGGGCGGTGGTGGTGCCGGTGGGTGAGTCGCCGTCGGCGATCGCCGAGAGCACGGCCTTCTTGCCCGCGGACAGGCCGTCCCAGACCGCTTGATGGGCCTCGTTGGTCATCGCGAGGGCCCGACCCACCACGGCGTCGGCGAGCGCGATCCCCTCCAGACCGGACAGGTCGGTGGCCATCTGGCGATGCTTGCGCGCCGACAGCTCGCGGTGCAGCAGGTGGGCGAGCAGCATGGTGCGCTGGGGGTGTCCCGCCGCCGTGGTCAGCAGCGGCACCAGCGCGCCGACCGGATCCTCTTCGAGCGCGGCGAACCGGTCGGACAGCTCGCTGAGCACCTCGACGAAGGGCAGCGGACCCAGGTCGAGTGGTTCCGCCTGCGCGTAGAGCGGGCGTTCGCGGTCACTGAACAGCCGCCGCATCAGCGACGGCTGGGACCCGGCGTAGACATAGACGGCGGCCTCGGCGTGGTACTGCACGTGCGAGCGCAGCAGCCCGTCGAGGGAGCCTCCGGCGCTGAGCAGGTCCTGGAACTCGTCGAAGACGACCAGGGTGGGGATGCCGTCTCGCTGGAAGAGGCTGAGCGGCAGGTCGAGCAGCTCGGCGGCGGCGGTCTGCGGCGCCTCCGGGGTGGGTACCTCCTGCTGGCGCGGGCCGAGGGTGAGCCCAGGACCGGCCGCGGTGAGGGAGAGCCCGAGCCGGGCGCCGAGGGCGTCGAGATAGGCCTTGAGCCGGCCGTCGTCGAGCCGGGCGTACGACGAGGCGATCCGCAGGCAGACCTCGCTCAGCGAAGTGACGCCGTACAGGTCGACGTGCACCGTGCGCCAGCCGGTCTCCCGTAGCGCGGCGGCATGGGCCAGCAGCACCGAGGTCTTGCCGAACCGACGCGGGCCGGCAAGCCGCAGGTGCACGCGCTCGGCGGCCGCCTCGCTGAGCCGGGCCAGCTCGGTGCGCCGGTCGATCAGCGACTCTGGTGCGATCGGCGTCTCGAACGGGAACGGTCGCACCGGGGTCGCCATCCCTGGAGTGTATCAATAAACCCATACGGTCACGTATGCGAAACCACAACCAGCAAGGTTCTCAAGGCCCATTTTCAGTGGCGAGACCGGGTCAGCCGGGGCGTAGGCTCATCGGGCCGTAGACCTCCCGGTCCGCCTCGAAGAGGGTGACCGCGTCCACGCCGCCTTCGAGCAGCTCCTGCCAGGTCTCTCCCACCCAGGACTCCGCGTCGCTCTGTGACGGGAACTCCTGCCGGGTGCCCACACCGGCCGAGGCGGCGGAGACCTCAGCGCCGGATGCGTCCTCCAGTCGCCACCACCACGCCGAGGGTGAGGACACGCCGGACGACACCGAGTCGAGCATGCGAGACGGCTCCGGGATGTTGGTCACCTGGTCAGCCTAACCGGCGGCGTCCGGACCCGCTTTGACCGAGCCGAGCGGCTCGTGGGACTCTGATGCCTGCGTCATCTGCCCCGTTACGGGAAAGCCGGTCCGAAGCCGGCGCTGACCCGCAACCGTAGGCCGAGCCCGGAGATCTGGGCGCGGTGAGCCGGAACACCGGACGAGGCAGCGGCTCCCCATATCCGTCGAGGTCTACGGGACGGAGCCGGATCCGTCTCGTGCTCGTGTGGCCTTGCGGTCCGGTCCGTTGAGTGAACCGCCGCAAGCAGAAAGGGCCACCGATGCCCCGCACGCTGCCCAGCCTCCGCTGCTCTCCCAGCCTCCCCTGGCGGCCCGTCGCCCGGGCCACGTCCGCCCTGCTGGGCCTGTGCTTCGTGCTCGGCTCTTGGGCCCCTCCGGCCCAGGCCGAGGAAGGCTTCCGGTACTGGAACTACCACCACCTCACCGCCGGCGCCTGGGAGTTCTCCCAGGTCGGCGCGGCCGGCTACCAGCCGAAGGACGGCGCCGTGGAGGGGTACCGCTTCGGCGCCACGCCGAACAGCGACAAGAACGGTTTGCCGCCGCGGGCGGATCTCGACGAAGTCAGCTTCGAGTCCGTGTGCGGTGGCGAGCAGGCTCCGGCCGGCGACAAGCGGGTCGCCGTGGTGATCGACTACGGGGTCCCGGCGGACGCCGACGGCGAGGCTCCGGCCGACCCGCGCGCTGGGTGTGCCGTGGTGGACACCACAGCGAACGGGCAGCAGGCGCTTGCCGCCGTCGCTGACGTCCGCACCCAGGACGGCCTGGTGTGCGCGATCGACGGCCACCCGGTGTCCGGATGCGGCGAACCGGTCTCCGACGTGCAGGTGAGCGACAACGAGCAGCCGGTCGCCTTCGAGCTTCCGGGCGCTGAGAAGGCGGCCGCAGGCCCAACAGATGAGTCGGCCGCGGACCCAGCCGCCTCGACAACCGACCAGGACAGCGACCTGCTGTGGCCCGCCGTCGGCGTCGCCGTGCTGGCCGGGCTCATCGGGGCCGGGGCGTTCGCCTTGAACCGTCGGCGCAACAGCGCCTGACGTCGCTCACCATGCGTCCGCAGCACCTGGTCACCCACCCCCGCAGCCTGCACCCGGGGGCGTGGTGGCTGTGGGCGCTCGGCCTGGCAGCGGCCGCGAGCCGGACCCAGAACCCGGTGCCGTTGCTGCTGGTGCTCGCGGTCACCGGCTTCGTGGTGGCCGCCCGACGCAGCGACGCGCCCTGGGCCAGGTCCTACGGGGCCTTTTTGAAGCTCGCGCTGGTGCTGATCGTCGTCCGGATCCTATTCCAGTCGGTGCTCTCCAGCGGCTCGCAGGGGCCGACCGTCCTGCTCACCCTGCCCGACCTACCGGTTCCCGGGAGCACCGGGCTCAAGCTCGGTGGCGTGATCAGCCTCGAAGCGGTGCTCCAGGCGACCTACGAGGGGCTCCAGCTGGCGACCATCTTGTGCTGCGTCGGAGCCGCGAACTCACTCGGCAGCGCCAGGCGACTGCTGCGGTCCATGCCGGGTGCCCTGTACGAGGTCGGTGTCGCCAGCGTCATCGCGCTGACCTTCGCCCCGCAGCTGGTCACCGACGCCGGCCGCGTACGGGCGGCCCAGCGGCTGCGCGGACAGAGCGGAGGCGGTCTCACCAGCATGAAGCGGCTCGCGATGCCGGTGCTCGAGGGAGCCCTCGACCGCTCCGTGGAGCTGGCGGCTGCCATGGACTCGCGCGGCTACGGCCGCACGACGCACCGCAGCCGCGGCTCACGACGGCTGACCGGCCTCCTGGTCTTCGGCGGCATCCTCGGGGTGGCAGTCGGGGTCTACGGACTGCTCTCGGGGACCAGCACGTCGTGGTTCGGTCTGCCCATGCTGCTGGCCGGATGCGTCCTCGCGGCGACCGGAACCTATCTCGGCGGTCGTCGTACCGGACGCACGAAGTACCGGCCGGACCCCTGGGCGCTGCCCGAGTGGCTGGTCGTCGGGTGCGGCCTCGTCCCCGCGGTCACCATGTTCTGGAGCGTGCGGACCGACCCTGCGTCGCTGTTCCTGGCCAGCGCGACCACCGTGCCCCCGGTGCCGCTGCTGGCCTGCGCCGGCATCATGGTCGGCCTGCTGCCCTGCGTCCTCGCACCTCCGCTGCCACGGGTGGGCCCGGTGGCTCCGGTCGGGACGGCACCGGTCGAGGCGGCCGCATGATCACCTTCGACAAGGTCGGCCTCACCTACGCCGAGGCCGACGCCCCGGTGCTGGCCGATGTCGAGCTGACCATCCCCGAAGGCGAGCTGTGCCTGGTGATCGGACGCACGGGCTCGGGCAAGAGCACCCTGCTGCGAGCCATCAACGGACTGGTGCCACATTTCTCCGGTGGCACCCTGTCCGGCCGGGTGATCGTCGACGGGCGGGACACCCGGCGGCACCGACCGCGTGACCTCGCCGACGTGGTGGGTTTCGTCGGTCAGGACCCGCTGGCCGGCTTCGTCACCGACACCGTCGAGGACGAGCTGGCCTACGGGATGGAGTCCCTCGGTCTGGCCGCCGCAGTGATGCGCCAGCGGGTGGAGGAGACGCTCGACCTGTTGGGACTGCCGGACGTGCGCCACCAGCCGCTGGCCGACCTGTCCGCGGGGCAGCAGCAGCGGGTCGCGATCGGCTCGGTGCTCACCACCCACCCCCGAATTCTGGTGCTCGACGAGCCCACGTCGGCGCTGGACCCGCAGGCGGCCGAGGAGGTGCTGGCTACCCTGCAGCGTCTGGTGCACGACCTGGGGCTGACCGTCGTCCTCGCCGAGCACCGCCTCGAACGTGTCGTGCAGTACGCCGACCGGGTGGTCCTGGTCCCCGGGGCCGGCCGACCGGTCCGGCACGGCGACCCGGCCGTCGTCCTGCAGGACTCTTCGATCGCGCCCCCGGTGGTCGAGCTGGGCAGGGTCACCGGCTGGCGCCCGCTGCCGCTGTCGGTCCGCGACGCGAGGCGTCGAGCCGCTCCGGTCCGCGCCCTGCTGGCCGACCGAAGGCCGCCGACGCCGGAGCGGCGCGCGCCGGGTCCCCCGATGGAGCCCCTCGCCCGAGTCGACCACCTGGTGGCCGGCTACCGCGGCCTGCGGGTCCTCGACGGCGTCTCGACCGGGCTGTGGCCCGGTGAGGTGGTCGCCTTGATGGGGAGGAACGGAGCAGGCAAGTCCACCTTGCTGCGCGCACTGGTCGGGTCCAAGCGGCCGACCAGTGGCCGGGTCCGCCTCGGCGGAGTAGCTCCCGACGAGCTGAAGCCCACCGAGCTGCTGCGCCATGTCGGGCTGGTCCCGCAGGAGCCGAACGACCTGCTCTACGCGCACTCGGTCGCGCTCGAGTGCGTGCAAGCGGACCGGGACGCCGGGGTGGGTGCGGGGACCACCCGGACGATCCTCGAACGGCTCTCGCCCGACATTCCCGACAGCGCGCATCCGCGTGACCTGTCCGAGGGGCAGCGGCTGACCCTCGCGCTCGCGGTCGTGCTGGCGGCGCGGCCACCGCTGGTCCTTCTCGACGAGCCGACCCGCGGACTCGACTACACCGCCAAGCACCGCCTGGTCGAGATCCTGCGTGACCTAGCCGACGCCGGCCGGTGCGCCGTGCTGGCCACGCACGACGTCGAGCTGGTCGCCGAGGTCTCCTCCCGTGTCCTGGTGCTCGCCGACGGCGAGCTGGTCGCGGACGGCCCGACGCCCGACGTGGTGACCGCGTCCCCCGCCTTCGCGCCGCAGACCGCGAAGATCCTGGCGCCGCAACGCTGGCTCACCCCCACCCAGGTCGCCACCGCGCTCGCCGAGGTCACCGAGGTGTCACTGTGACCGACCTGATCCCGCTTCGTGGCCGCTCGACAATGGCTCTGGCCGCGGTGTCGGCGATCGGCCTGGTCGCGTTCGGCTGGCCGTTCTTCACCGAGCCCGGCAGTGCCCTGGACAGCTCACACTCCGGCGACGCGCCGTTCCTGTTCGTGGCGGTGCTCCCGCTGCTGGCCGCGATCGTGCTGGCCGAGCTCACCTCGGGAGGCATGGACGCGAAGTCGGTGGCGATGCTCGGCATGCTCGCCGCGGTGGGTGGCGCCCTGCGCGCGCTCGGGCCCGGCACCGCCGGCCTGGAACCCAGCTTCGCGGTGATCATCTTGGGCGGGAGGGTCTTCGGGCGCGGCTTCGGCTTCGTGCTCGGAGCGGTGACGATCTTCGCCGGTGCCCTGATCACCGGTGGCGTCGGGCCCTGGCTGCCCTTCCAGATGATCGCCGCCGGCTGGGTAGGCTTCCTGGCCGGGTGCCTTCCCCGCTCGAGCGGCCGCGCCGAGGTACTCGTGCTGGCGGGGTACGCGTTCGTCGCCGGGCTGCTGTTCGGTCTGGTGATGAACCTGTGGTTCTGGCCCTTCGCCTCCTACGGCCCCGAGACCAGCTTCGTCGCCGGCGACCCCGTGACGGCGAACCTCTCCCGCTATGCCGTCTTCTACGTGACCACGTCGTTGCTGTGGGACCTCGGCCGCTCGGTCCTGTCGTTCCTGCTGATCGGCCTCACCGGCTCGGCGCTGCTCCAGGCGCTGCGACGCGCCTCACGGCGCGCGGCCTTCGACGCTCCGGTGGTGTTCGAGCGCTGATGGACGTCGTCGTCCTGGGAACCGGGTCCGCCGACGGCTGGCCGAACGCGTTCTGCGGCTGCCCGTCGTGCTGTGCCGAGCGCGGCGCCGGTCGGTTCCGCGCACAGACCTCGGCACTGGTCGACCAGACGCTGCTCCTCGACTGCGGACCGCAGACGCCGAACGCCGCTCAGCGGGCGGGCACCGACCTCACCGGGCTCCGTCACATCCTGCTGACGCACGCCCACCCGGACCACTTCGCCCCCGCCGCCCTGCTCTTCCGCTCCTGGGTCAGCGAGCACCCACTGGACCTGGTCGGGCCGCCGGAGGTGGTGCAGGAGTGCCGGACGTGGGTGGCACCGGACTCGCCGGTGCGCTTCCACGTGGCGCGGGCCGGTGACCGGCTGAGGCTGGGGATCTACGACGTGCGCGTGCACGCTGCGCGACACGGAGCGGCTGGCTCCGCGGTGCTCTACGACGTGGCGTCCGCCACCGGCCGGCTGCTGTACGCCACCGACACCGGCCCCCTGCCGGAGGAGACCGTGCAGGCGGTCCGCGGCGCGAGCTTCGACCGCGTGCTCCTCGAGGAGACGTTCGGCGACCTCGACTCCCACGACACCGACCACCTGGACCTGCAGACGTTTCCCGAGCAGGTCAGACGGCTCCGAGCCGTCGCGGCTGTCACCGAGGACACCGACCTGGTCGCCGTGCACCTCTCGCACCGGAACCCGCCGACACCCGAGCTTGCCCGCCGTCTGACCGCCTGGGGCGCCAGGGTCGTCGACGACGGGACCCGGCTGCGTGAGCGGCCCGAGGAGGGTTCCGCACGACCGGTCCGCACGCTGGTCCTCGGCGGTGCCCGCTCCGGCAAGTCTCGCGAGGCCGAACGACTGCTCGCCGACGCCGACGACGTCGTCTACGTGGCCACCTCGGACCCCACCACCGACGACCCGGACTGGCTCGAGCGAGTGCGGCGCCACCGGGACCGGCGTCCCGCCCACTGGTCCACCGTCGAGACGCTGGACTTGCCGAGCCTCCTGCGGGCCGAGGGACCACCGCTGCTCGTGGACTGTCTGACCCTGTGGCTGACCCGGCTGATGGACCACCACGACGCCTGGGACGCCGAGACCTGGCGGCACACCGCCGAGAAGGCGGTCGCGGCCGAGGTCGACGCGCTGGTCGTGGCCTGGCGGGCGACCCGACGCCGGGTGGTCGCGGTCAGCAACGAGGTCGGACAGGGCGTCGTTCCGGCGACTGATGCCGGAGTGCGCTTCCGCGACGTCCTGGGCCGGCTGAACGCCCTGGTGGCCGCCGAGACCGAGGACGTCCGCTGGTGCCTCGCCGGCAGGGTGGTCTTGTTGTGAGCGACGGGCTGCGGCTCGCCTTGGGCACCCTCACCGTGCTGCCCGTGCGACCACCCGAGGTGGTCGACCGGCGGGTCGGCTCGTGGTCGATGACCTTCGCGCCGGTGGTGGGTGCCCTTCTCGCGGTGGTCGGCGCCGGGTTCGTCGCGCTGCTTGACCTGGCCGGCTCCCTGCCGCTGCTCGACGCCGCGCTGACGGTCGGGCTGCTCACGGCCCTGACCCGTGCCATCCACCTCGACGGGCTGGCCGACACCGCCGACGGACTGGGCTCGAGACAGCCCGCCGGCCCGGCACTGGAGATCATGCGCAAGAGCGACGTCGGCCCGTTCGCAGTGGTGGCGCTGGTGCTCGCGCTGCTGCTCCAGGTGGGTGCACTGGCGCAGCTCGTCGCGGAGGGAACGGCCGGGCTCGCGGTCGGCGTCGCCGTCCTCAGCAGCCGAGCCCTGCTGCCGTACCTGTGCCGGCGGGGCGTGCCCCCGGCCCGGTCAGCGGGGTTGGGACAACAGGTCGCGGGCTCGGTCAGCCGTGGCCAGCTCGTCCTCGCGGCCGCCCTTACGGCGGCGTTTGCCGTGGTCATCTTCCTCGGGGCCTACGTGCTCGGTTCCGGCAGGTGGTCCGGTGAGCTGCTTGCCTGGAGCGCCCTGGCAGGGTTCGCCGCCCTCGTCGCCGGCGGCTCGTTCGCCCGGCTCTGCGTGCGCCGGCTCGGCGGGGTGACCGGCGACGTGCTGGGTGCGTGCGTCGAAGTGTCGTTCACCACGGCGGTGGTCGCCGCTGCCCTGCTCTAGCCCTGCAGCCGTCGGCTCGCGAGAGACTGGTCGGGTCGAGACGAGCCGAGTCCCCTGGGAGCACCATGCGCACAGTCCGGAGCATCGCCTGGGTCGCGGGTGGGATGGCAGCCGCCGCCGGCGGCTACGTCGGCCTGGTCACCGGCACCCTGACCGTCGACCTGGGCGTCGGGCGACGCATCCGTGCTCTCGGACCGATCGAGGTGGACATCAGGGCGCCGCGACCGGTGGTCTTCGACGTCGCCACCGCTCCTTACGCGGCTCGTCCCTCACGCGCCATGCGCGAGAAGGTGGAGGTCCTCGAGCGCGGGGACGGGATGGTGCTGGCCGCCCACCACACGCCGATCCGGCGAGGGCTCGTCGCCACCACCGTCGAGACGGTGAGCTTCGACCCACCCGGACGGATCGGGTTCCGGCTGGTTCGCGGCCCGGTGCCCCACGTCGCGGAGACGTTCGCGCTGACCGAGACGCCCGACGGCACCCGGCTGCGCTACGACGGTCAGCTGGGCACCGACCTCTGGGATCTCGGTGAGCGTTGGGGCGCGGTGGTTGCCGACGCCTGGGAGCGCGCGGTGCGTGCGTCGCTCGACCAGATCAGGACCGAGGCCGAGCGCCGGAGCGGCTGACCGGACCGGGTCGATCACCGAACCGCGAGACCGGCACCGGGCTCAGCGGACGTGCGGTTCGACGAAGGGCGGCTTGGTCACCGTGAAGACCTCGCGCCGACCGCGTACGTCGACCGACACCTCGTCCCCATCGGACACGCCGGCGTCAAGCAGAGCCAGACCCACCCCCTGCTTCCGCGTCGGTGAGAACGTGCCGGAGGTGACCCGCCCGAGCGATCCAGCGTCGACGTCCCCGGACACCGGCATCCCCGGCCGCGGGATCGCCCGTCCGGAGGCGACCAGTCCCCGCAGCAGCCGCGCCGGGCCGGACTCCTTCTCGGCAACCAGCTGCTGCCGACCCCAGAACGCGTCCTTCTTCCACCCCACCGCCCATCCGAGGCGGGCCTGGTTCGCCGTCACCTCGACACTGAGGTCCTGACCGTGCAGCGGGTAGCCCATCTCGGTGCGCAGCGTGTCGCGCGAGCCGAGCCCGCAGGCGGTGGCACCGTGCTCCGCGCCGGCCGAGAACAAGGTGTCCCACACTGTTGCGGCGACGGCATTCGGCATCACCAGCTCGTAGCCGCGTTCGCCGGTGTACCCGGTGCGGCACACCACCACCGGCGCCCCATCGAGCTCGACCTCCACGAAGGACATGTAGTCATGGCCGACCGGCAGACCGACCGCGGACAGCAGCTCGTCACTGCGGGGACCCTGCACAGCGAGGATCGCGCGGTCCTCGTGCTCGTTGTGCACGTGCACCCCGTCGGGCGCCTGTTCCGCGAGGCGGCGCACCACCTCGGCGGTGTTCGTGGCGTTGGGAACCAGGAAGACCAGCTCGTCATGGTGCAGGTAGGCGATCAGGTCATCGACGATCCCGCCGGACTCGGCGTCGCAGCACAGCGTGTACTGCGCCTTACCGGGTCCGATCTTGGACAGGTCGTTGGACAAGGTGGCGTCGACGTACCTCGCGGCACCACGCCCGCGGACGACCGCCTTGCCGAGGTGGCTCACGTCGAAGACGCCGACCCCCTCGCGCACAGCCGTGTGCTCCTTGACCACCCCGGCGTACTCCAGCGGCATGGACCACCCGCCGAACTCCGCGAACTTCGCCCCGAGGTCCCGGTGCCGGTCATGGAGCGGTGATCGTCTCGGCGATCCTGCGGATGGCTCGGGGGACGGCATGCGGGTGAACCTACCTCTGTAGCATGCACGGACGGCAGCGGATCGGCTGTCGGACGCCTGTTCGAACGGCCGTTCGAGCAGGCTTCGGACGAACGTGGACGACGGAAAGCCGGGCGAGCAGTGACGACGTACAGCCTTCGCAAGGGTTCAGCCGAGAAGATCAAGTCCGACGTGGTGGTCGTCGGCGTGGTCCAGACCGAGGACGGCCTCCAAGCGGCACCGGGCGCAGAGGGGGTCGCCTCCGCCTACGGCCGGAGGTTCGCTCCGTTGCTGTCCACGATGGGCTTCACCGGGAAAGCCGGTGAGACCACCACCGTTCCGACCGGCGGGGTGATCAAGTCACCGCTGCTGATCCTGGTCGGTCTCGGCGAGCGGGACCGGCTGACCACCGAGAGGGTACGTCGTGCCGCCGGGGTCGCGGCCCGGTCGGTGTCGAACGCCTCGACGGTCGCGTTGGCGCTGCCGGCCCTCGACGCCGACCACGTCCGCGCGATCGCCGACGGGTACCTCCTCGGCTCCTACGCGTTCACCGCCTTCAAGAGCGCAGACGCACCGGGCACCCCCAACGAGGTCGTCATCTTGTCCGACGTGGCTCGCAGCAAGGACGCCGGCCGCGCCCTCGAGACCGCCCAGGTGGTGGCTCGGGCGACCTGCCTGGCCCGCGACTGGGTCAACACGCCTGCAGGCAATCTCACCCCGCCGCTGTTCGCCGACGCCGTCACGACCGCGAGCAAGGACAACAAGGACGCCAAGGTCACCGTGAAGGTGACCGACGAGGCTCGGCTCGAGGCCGACGGGTACGGCGGAATCATCGGCGTGGGGCGAGCGTCGGCCAACCCGCCGAGGCTGGTCGAGCTCAGCTACAAGCCGCGCGGCGCGAAGGCGCATCTCGCGCTCGTCGGGAAGGGCATCACCTTCGACTCAGGCGGGTTGTCGCTCAAGCCCGGCGCCGCGATGACGACGATGAAGATCGACATGTCCGGGGCCGCCGCCGTGATCGCGGCGACCTTCGCCATCGCCGAGCTGGGGCTGCCGGTGCGGGTGTCCACGTTCGCGCCGATGGCGGAGAACATGGTGTCCGGTAACGCCACCCGTCCCGGTGACGTGCTGACCATGTACGGAGGGAAGACCGTCGAGGTGCTCAACACCGACGCCGAAGGACGCTTGATCCTCGCCGATGCACTGGTGAAGGCCACCGAGCAGAGTCCTGACCTGATCGTCGACGTGGCGACGTTGACCGGTGCCTGCGTGATCGCGCTCGGGGACCGGGTCGCCGGCATCCTCGGCAACGACGAGGAGACCGTCAAGTCGATCAAGGACGCCGGTGAGCGGGCCGGCGAGGCCTTCTGGCCCCTTCCGATCACCTCGGAGATGACCGAGAAGGTACGCACCAACAGCAAGGTCGCCGACCTCGCCCAGCACAACTCCGAGCGCTGGGGCGGCACGCTCTACGCAGCGGCGTTCCTTCAGGAGTTCGTCGGCGACACCACCTGGGCCCACCTCGACATCGCCGGCCCCGCGTTCAACGAGAAGGGCCCGCACGGCTACACACCGAGCGGCGGAACCGGAATCGGGGTCTCGACCCTGGTGCAGGTGGCCCAAAGCCTCTCCGACGGACACCGGGGATAGCCGCCGCTCAGCCTCCGCCTCGCTTCTGCCGGCGGTTGTACTCCCGCATCCTGGCCGGGTACCCGACCACGGCGGCGTCGTAGGACGGGATTCCCGCTCGGTTGGCGAAGTTGTGCGCCCAGTCGACCGAAGGGACTCGCCGCCGGGTCCACTCCCCGTCGTGGGCGACGAGCATGATCGTCACGTCGCTGACCGCGGTGCGCGGCTCCACGAAGCCTTCGACACCGCGTCTGCTTCGCGCGAACTCCGCCAGATGCTTCTCGTCGGCGGCGCTCGATCCACGCACGGTCGTCGGGCCCTTGCCCCGCGGCCGCCTCATCCGCGGAGTCCGGCGACGTCCGAGCCGATTCACCCATCCGATGAGCCCCATGCGCACAGTGTGGCCCATCGGGCTGGCGGACGTGGTGAGGGCCGATGTGGACATGCGGGCGGATGGTGGAAAGATGTGAGCGACGGCCAACCTCTCACACGCAGGAACCGGAGGCACGGTGGCGGACGCCAGCTACGACGTACTCATCCTCGGCGCGGGAAGCGGCGGTTACGCGTGCGCCTTGCGGGCCTCGCAGCTCGGTCTCTCCGTCGGTCTGGTGGAGAAGGGCAAGCTGGGCGGTACCTGCCTGCACGTCGGGTGCATCCCCACCAAGGCGCTGCTCCACGCGGCTGAGGTCGCTGACGGCGCCCGTGAGTCCGAGCAGGTCGGAGTGCTGGCCTCGCTCGACGGGATCGACATGGGCGGGGTGAACAAGTACAAGGACGGCGTCGTCACGCGCCTGTACAAGGGCTTGACCGGGCTGATCAAGAGTCGCGGCATCACGGTGATCGAGGGCGAGGGCCGACTGGTTGCGCCCGACACGGTCGAGGTCGACGGGCAGCGGCACGTCGGCAAGAAGGTCGTGCTCTCCTCCGGCTCGTACTCCAAGACCCTTCCCGGCCTCGAGGTCGACGGCAAGCGCGTGCTCACCTCCGACCACGCGCTGGTCCTCGACCGGGTGCCGAAGTCGGTCATCGTGCTCGGCGGCGGCGTGATCGGGTGCGAGTTCGCCTCCGTGTGGCGGTCGTTCGGGGCCGAGGTGACGATCATCGAGGCCCTCCCCCGGCTGCTCGCGGCCGAGGACGAGGACTCCTCGAAGATGCTCGAGCGTGCGTTCCGCAAGCGGAAGATCACCGCGAAGGTCGGCACCCCGTTCAAGAGTGTCGAGACCACCGAGGACGGGGTCCGGGTCACCGTCGAGGGCGGCGACACCGTCGAGGCCGAGATCTTGCTGGTCGCGGTCGGTCGCGGACCGACGACGCAGGGCCTCGGGTTCGAGGAGCAGGGGGTGGCCACCGACCGTGGCTTCGTGCTCACCGACGAGCGGATGCGCACCAACGTCGAGAACGTCTACGCCGTCGGTGACATCGTCCCCGGCCTGCAGCTGGCCCACCGCGGGTTCCAGCAGGGCATCTTCGTCGCCGAGGAGATCGCCGGGCTGGACCCGGCTCCGATCGACGAGACCGGGATCCCGCGGGTCACCTACTGCGACCCCGAGGTTGCCTCGATGGGCCTCAACGAGAGCGCCGCCCGAGCGCAGTACGGCGACGACCAGGTCGAGACCATGACCTACGACCTCGGCGGCAACGGCCGCAGCCAGATCCTCAAGACCCAGGGCTTCGTCAAGCTGGTGCGGCGCAAGGACGGCCCGGTCGTGGGGATCCACATGGTCGGCGCCCGAGTCGGCGAGCTGGTGGCCGAGGCGCAGCTGATCTTCAACTGGGAGGCCTACCCCGACGACGTCGCCTCACTGGTGCACGCGCACCCGACCCAGAGCGAGGCCATCGGTGAAGCCCACCTCGCCCTGGCCGGCAAGCCACTCCATGCCCACTCCTAGGATCCCGCCTAGGATCACCCCGGGGATCACTTCGGGGCCTGTCTTGGCGCTCACTGCCGGGCCGGGCCTCCTTCCACCAGCCTCCCGCGCAGCCTGAACCAAGCGAAGGACCCAATGGCGACTCCAGTCACCCTTCCCGCACTCGGCGAGTCCGTCACCGAAGGCACCGTCACCCGCTGGTTGAAGCAGCCCGGCGACACCGTCGAGGTCGACGAGCCGCTGCTCGAGGTCTCCACCGACAAGGTCGACACCGAGATCCCCTCCCCCGTGGCCGGCACCCTGATCGAGATCAAGGTCGCGGAGGACGAGACCGTCGAGGTCGGCGCGGAGCTGTGCACGGTCGGGGACGAGAGTGAGGCCGGCGGCGACGCAGCCGACTCCTCCGACGAGTCCGGTGCGGACACCGGTGACGACTCCGGCGAGGGAACCGGTGGTGACGACACCGACGAGACCGATGACGAGACCGCGGCGGCTGAGGCGGAGGGGGCCACGACCGGAGCCGGCGAGGGCGCCGTCGGCTCCCCCGAGAGCGCTGCTGCCCCCACCGACGAGGAAGTGGACAAGAAGACCGAGCCGGAGGGCGACGTGCCCGAGGCGAAGACCGACGAGGCCCCACCCGCGCAGGAGACCGCGGTCTCGTCCTCGGAGACCCGGCAAGAGGAACAGGCGTCCGAGGAGGGCACCAAGGCCGGGTCCTCCGGCGGGAGTCCGGTGAACCTCCCGGCGCTCGGTGAGTCGGTCACCGAGGGCACGGTCACCCGCTGGCTCAAGCAGGTCGGCGACACCGTGGACGTCGACGAGCCGCTGCTCGAGGTCTCCACCGACAAGGTCGACACCGAGATCCCCTCTCCGGTGGCCGGCACACTGCTCGAGATCAAGGTCGACGAGGACGAGACTGTCGAAGTGGGGGCGGCGCTCGCGGTGATCGGCTCAGCGGCCGACGCGCCGGCTGGCGAGTCAGGCTCCGCCGGCGACGATGCGGGCGCAGACACCGGTGGCGCTGCCGGCGGCGACGACTCCGGAGGGGAAGCGGGCGGGGGCGAAGAGCCCGCTGAGCCCGCGCAGGAGGAGCCGGGCAAGGACCAGCAGACACAGTCGCAGGGCGCGCCCGAGCAGGCCGCTCCGCAACAGGCATCCGGCCAGCAGGCAGCTGCCGAGCAACCGGCCTCCCAGCGACAGGCCGCGGAGAAGGAGGCGGACACCGACGTGAGCGTCCCGGCCGCCTCCACCGGCACAGCCGCTTCCGACGGCTCGCAGGGTGCCCGCGAGGGGGGCGCCTACGTCACCCCGCTGGTGCGAAAGATGGCCTCCGAGCAGGGCGTCGACCTCTCCGCGGTCAAGGGCACCGGGGTCGGCGGCCGGATCCGCAAGCAGGACGTGATCGAAGCGGCCAAGCAGCAGCAGACCCAGCAGCAGCCACCTTCCGCACCGGCCGCGGCCGCGCCGGAGGCCGGCGCCTCGACCCCGAGCCCGCTTCGCGGGAAGACCGAGCCGCTGAGCAGGCTCCGCAAGGTCATCGCCAAGCGGATGGTCGAGTCCCTCCAGGTCTCCGCCCAGCTGACCACCGTGGTCGAGGTCGACGTCACTTCGATCTCCCGGCTTCGCGACTCGGTGAAGGACGACTTCCTCGAGCGCGAGGGAGTCAAGCTCTCGTTCATGCCGTTCTTCGCCAAGGCGGCCATCGACTCGCTGAAGGCGCACCCGTCGCTGAACGCCGCGATCGACACCGAGAAGGGCGAGGTCACCTACTTCGACCACGAGAACCTCGCGATCGCCGTCGACACCGAGAAGGGACTGCTGACGCCCGTCATCAAGGACGCCGGCGACCTGTCGATCGCCGGACTCGCGCGCAAGATCGCCGACATCGCCGACCGCACCCGACGGAACAAGATCGGTCCGGACGAGCTCTCCGGCGGCACCTTCACGCTGACCAACACCGGCAGCCGAGGAGCGCTGTTCGACACCCCGATCATCAACCAGCCCCAGGTCGCCATCCTCGGCACCGGATCGGTGGTCAAGCGAGCGGTGGTGATCGACGACCCGAACCTCGGCGAGACGATCGCCGTCCGACGGATGATCTACCTCGCGCTGACCTACGACCACCGCCTCGTCGACGGCGCCGACGCCGCCCGCTTCCTCAGCGAGGTCAAGGACCGTCTCCAGGCCGGCCAGTTCGAGGTCTAGGCCATGCGGTACGTCATCGCGGGCGCGTCGGGGTTCCTCGGGCACCCGTTGCGCGATCACCTCGCACGCACGGGACACGAGGTCGTCCGGCTGGTGCGCGGCGAGCCGATGTCGCGGCAGGAGTCGCGATGGGACCCGTACTCCGGGCAGGTCGACCAGTCCGTGATCGAGGCGGCCGACGTGGTGGTGAACCTGGCCGGGGCACCGGTGACGCACTGGCCTTTCACCAAGGGCTATCAGCGCACGTTCACCGCGAGCCGGGTGGCCACCACCCGCACCCTGGCCGAGGCCGTGGCGAAGTCGACACGAAAGCCGGCTCTGCTCGCACAGAACGGCACAGCCGGGTACGGCGACCACGGTGACCGGGTGGTCACCGAGGAGAGCCCCACCGATGCGGACACCTTCATGGGCGGAGTCACCCGGGCATGGGAGCAGGCCGCAGACCCCGCGCGCGAGGCCGGCGGCCGCGTCGTGATCGCGCGCAGCGGACCGATCCTGCACCAGCGAGGGGGCGCCTTCCGCCTCATCAAGCTGGTCTTCTCGGCCGGGCTGGGTGCTCCGGTGGGCTCCGGTGACCAGTACTTCCCCACGATGTCGCTGCGCGACTGGGTCCGCGCCACCGTCCGCCTGGCCGAGGACGAGCAGGCCTCGGGCGCCTACAACCTCGTCGGCCCGGACACCACGACCAACGCGGAGTTCGGCCGCGCGCTCGCCCAGATGCTGCACCGTCCGTTCGTGATGCGGGTGCCCGGCTGGCCGGTGGACAAGCTGCTGGGCCCCATCTCCAGCGAGGTGCTCGGCTCCTGCCGTGTCGAGCCGCGAAGGCTGCTCGAGGAGGGGTTCGGCTTCGACGACCCCACCGTCAACGCCCGACTGGCCGCGGCTCTGACCGGCTGACCGCGGCGACTCGCCATCCGGTGGCCGTGCGGCGCAGCCTCAGCACCCTTGTCGTGGCCTCGTCGCGCGGCAGCGCGACCCTCGTCCCGTCGGCTCCCTCGGCGACGCCGCCATGGACCCGATCGGTGACCCGCAGCGAGAGTCTCCCGCGGGCCTGGTCCAGCACGGCAACAGCGAGCAGCTGCATCTCGAGCGCCGTCACCCGGAGCCCTCGCCCGATGTAGCCCCGCAGCACCTCCTCGTCAGCGTCCGCGGCAGCCGATCCTGCGACGTACAGACGCCGCAACGCGGCGAGATCGCAACGAGCGTAGGCGCGAGCGCGCAGGGCGTCCCAACGACGCACGACCTCCGCCGCCCGCGACCTCACGGGATGGTTCTGGGTCCGGACCGGTTCGGTCGCCGCGGAGAAGCTCGCAGCCGGTCTCGGGGCCGGGCTCGCCGCCGGCACGTCGCGGCCGGACCAGTCCAGTGCGAGCACGCCGGTGAGCAGCGCCGCCGACACAGCCGCGGCGACGGCGAGAGGACGGCTGGAGGAGCCAGGCACGCCACCACTGTGGCCTACCGACCGGGCCGCCCGCTGCCGTCGTCCACAGGCCCGCCACCGTGCACCTGCTCATGGCGCAGCCGGCCGGGCCACCACACGCTGGACCCGATGTCGTAGGTCAGCGCCGGCACGAGCAGTGACCGCACGACCAGCGTGTCCAGCAGCACCCCGAACGCGACGATGAACGCGATCTGGGCGAGGAACAGGATCGGCACCACTCCCAGCGCCGCGAACGTGGCGGCGAGCACGACGCCGGCCGAGGTGATCACGCCGCCGGTGACCGACAGACCCTTCAAGACACCGGGACGGGTCCCCTGCCGAAGGGCCTCCTCGCGCACCCGGGTCATCAAGAAGATGGAGTAGTCGATGCCCAGGGCCACCAGGAACACGAACGAGATCAACAGCGTCGAGGGGTCCGAGGCGGGGAAGTCGAAGACGTGGTTGAAGAGCACGGCGCTGATCCCCATGGTCGCGCCGAAGGAGAGGACGTTGGCGACCAGCAGGAGGGCAGGTGCGACCAGCGAGCGCAGCAACAGGGCGAGCACGACGAAGATGACGACGAGGATCGCGGGGATCACCTTCACCCGGTCCGCATCAACCGTCGCCCGGGTGTCCAACAAGATGGCGGTCGACCCGCCCACCAGGATGTCGGGTGAGACCGCGTCCAGCTGCTCGCGCAGCTCGCGCACCGTCTCCGTGGCCGCGGCAGAGTCCGCTGGGTCGTTGAGCGTGGCGAACAGCACCGCCTTGCCGTCGACCACCTTCGGCTCCGGCGGTGCAGCGATCGTCGGCGGTCCCGAGGGCAGGGGTGCAACGCCGTCCGGGGCCACCCCGTCGTTGCCCTGCGCGACCTCGGCCGCCCGGTCCACCGAGCTCGCGGGGACCACGATGATCGCCGGACTTGCCTGGTCGGACTCGAAGTTCTCGTCGAGCACCTCCTGTGCTCGCACCGAGTCGACCTCGGTCAAGAACAGCTCGGTCTGCGGCACCGGGTCCTCGTTCAGCGTCGGCAGGAAGGCCGCGCACGCCGCCAGGACCACCAAGGTGCCGACCCACACCGCTCGGGCTCGGCCACCCACCAGGCCGGCGACCCGGGCCCAGATGCCGGTGCGGTCGCGGTGCTCGGACCCGACCTGCGGCCGATACGGCCAGAAGGCCCAGCGACCCAGGAGCAGCAGCGCCGCAGGGAGCAAGGTCAGCGAGGACAGCATCGCGCCGGCGATCCCCAGCGCCCCCACCGGCCCGAGCCCCCGGAGGCTGGACAGGTCCGACAGCAGCAGACACAGCAGCCCGAGGATCACGGTCAGGCCCGAGGCGACGATCGGCTCCAGCGCGCCCCGGTACGCCGTGCGCATGGCGTCGTACTTCGACGCGGTGTCGCGCAGCTCCTCTCGGAACCGCGCCACGATCAGCAGTGAGTAGTCGGTGGCGGCACCCACGGCGAGGATGAACAAGATGCCCTGGCTCTGGCCGTTCAGGTCGAGCGCGTCGGCGGTGGCCAGCCCGTACACGGCTGCGGAGGCGATGCCGAGCCCGAGCACGGCGGACAGGAGTACGACGACGGGCAGCACCGGGGTCCGGTACACCGCCAGCAAGATCACCAGCACCACCACCAGGGCGACCCCGAGCAGCAGCCCGTCGATCGCACCGAACGCCTCGACGAAGTCGCCGAGGATGCCGCCCTGCCCGCCGACCAGAGCGGTCAGCCCTTCCGGAGGGTCCGCGACGACGGCGCGGAGGTCCTCGACCGCGGCCACCACCTCGTCGCCGTCGGAGGTCACGATCGGCACGACGATCTGCGCAGCGGTCCCGTCCTCGGAGGGCAGCGGACCTTCCACCCCGGACGGGTCCACGTTCTCGACCCGTCCGAGGTCCTCGACGTAGCCGGTGAGCGCCCGCCTGTCGGCCTGGGTCAGGCCGCCCTCGCGCTCGAAGACGACCGTCGCGGGCAGGCTCTCGTTGCCGGCGAACTCCGAGAAGTCGTTCAGCACGACGGTCGACTCTGCGCTCCCCGGCAGGAACGCTGCGTTGTCGTTCTCCTGCACCTGCGCCAGCTGGCCGGCGAAGGAGCCGAGCGGACCGCCGACCAGGAGCCAGAGCACCACGACGATGGCGGGAAGTAGCCACCGCCGGCTGCGGACACTCGAGTGCACGGCACTGCCTCCCAGGTACTCGGCCGGATCGACCTGCTCGGCACGGCCGACCGGCCGTTGCCCGATCACATGATCGGCCATGCGGTCCGCCCGAGCGCAACCGGAGCCGGGTTAGTCTCGTCACGTGGGTGCGCTCAGCTTCGACGTAGCCGGCCTCGGCGACGAGGCGGTGGACTATCTCGCGGCGTGGGAGCTCCAGCGGCAGGTGCACTCGTCGGTGGTGGCCGGAGGCGAGGAGACCGTGCTGCTGCTCGAGCATCCCCCGGTGTTCACCGCGGGCAAGCGCACCGAGCCGCACGAGCGTCCCGTCGGCGACACCGGCGGTGCGGCGGTGATCGACGTCGACCGTGGCGGCAAGATCACCTTCCACGGCCCGGGACAGCTCGTCGGCTACCCGATCGTGCGGCTGCCCCGGCATGTGCTGGTCGTCGACTACGTACGCCGTGTCGAGCAGGCCCTGATCGACACCTGTCGCGACTTCGGCGTGGTCACCGCCCGGGTTCCCGGTCGCAGCGGGGTTTGGCTGAGCGCGAGTCCCGGCCCTGGTGCCAGGCCCGAGCGGAAGATCGCCGCCATCGGGATCCGGGTCAGTCGTGGAGTGACCATGCACGGCTTCGCCTTGAACTGCGATGTCGACCTGGCCTGGTACGACAGGTTCGTCCCGTGCGGCATCGCCGACGCCGGGGTCACCTCGTTGAGCGAGGAGCTCGGTCGTGACGTGAGCGTCGCGGAGGTCGTCCCGGTGGTCGAGAAGCACTTGGGAGACCTCCTCGGCTGGGCGCCGTACCAGCCGACCCCGGACTACGAGCCCAGACCCGATCCGGGCAGCCGGAGGCGGAGCCAAGGGGACCCGGGCGACACGGTGCGAGTTCCGGTGCTCAATCCGCTGGGCTGAACCGACGCTGCGCCATCCTGGTCCCCACGAATCCTGGGGAGCACCATGAGCCAACTGGTCATCGAGACCAGCGGCCTGCGAAAGGAGTTCCGTAGCCGCCGCGGGCGGCACGTCGTCGCGGTGCAGGACCTCAGCCTCGCGGTGCCTGCCGGCGGCGTGCACGGCTTCCTCGGACCCAACGGCTCGGGCAAGACCACGACGATCCGGATGCTGCTCGGGCTCGCTCGGGCGAGCAGAGGTGAGATGCGCCTGTTCGGCGAGCAGGTCCCGCAGCGTCTTCCCCGCATCATCGACCGAGTCGGCGCCGTGGTCGAGCAGCCCAAGTTCATCCCCGCCTTCACCGGGCGCAAGAACCTGAGCCTGCTGGCGGGGTCCACCGGCCTGCCCAGCAAGCGGGTCGACGCCGCCATCGCCCAGGTAGGTCTGACCGGACGCGAGCACCAGCGCTACCGGGGCTACTCGCTGGGCATGAAGCAGCGGCTCGCGATCGCGGCCACCCTGCTCAAGAGTCCCGACCTGCTGATCCTCGATGAGCCGACCAACGGCCTGGACCCGGCCGGCATCCGGGACATCCGAGACATGATCCGCGAGCTGGGCGACAGCGGGGTCACCGTGCTGCTCAGCTCGCACATCCTTGCCGAGGTGCAACAGGTGTGCCACGCGGTCTCGATCATCGGCAACGGCCGGTTGCTCGCGTCCGGAGACGTGGACAAGCTCACCGGAGTCACCTCGGACTCCTTCCGCGTCGGGGTGGCCGACCCCCGCGAGGCGGCCCGGATGCTGTCGAAGGCGGGCTTCCGGGTGGACCGCGATGGTGAGTCGCTCACCGTCAAGGGGGTGGCTCGTGGAGAGGACATCACCCGGCTGCTCGCCGAGCGGCGAATGTTCGTGCGTGAGCTGACCCCGCTGCGACCGGATCTGGAGTCGGTGTTCCTTCAGCTGACCAAGGACGACAGTTTGAGAACCTCGCTGGCCGACGGCGCCCACGTCCGGGAGAGCAGGGACGCGCCGTGAGGCTCGTCCTGGTGGAGCTGAGCCGCTTCCGGTCCCGACGCGCGATCGCGCTGATGCTGCTGGGCGCTGGTCTGCTCACCGCGGTGCTCGCCGGCATCACGATCTGGGAGACCCGGCCGATCAGTCAGGCCGACCGCGCCGCGGCGCAGGTCCAGGTCGACCGGGAGCTGCAGCAGCCCTACTACCAGCGCCACATCGAGCGCTGCCGGCGCGACCCTGAGCGGTTCATGGGGCCCAACACGACCACCGCACGCTGCATTTCGATGGTCGAGCCTCGGCTCAGCTGGTTCCTCTCCCGTTCGCAGCTGTCCCTGGCCCAGGAACGCCACGACTCCGGGCTGGCGGTCCTGCTGATCGTCTGCGCGGTGATGATCATCATCGGGACGACGTTCGCGGGCGCCGACTGGTCGTCGGGGTCGATCAGCAACCAGCTGCTGTTCGAGCCCCGGCGCAGCAGGGTCTGGCTGGCGAAAGGGGTGGCGGCGTTCCTCGCCACCCTCGTCGCCGCCGCTCTCATCCTGGCCGCCTTCTGGGTTGCGCTGCTCATCGCCACGGAGGTCCGTGGCATCTCCACCGGGGCACGGGTGCAGGAGGACATCCGGTGGATGGTCGGGCGCGGGGTGCTGCTCGCCGCCCTCGGCGCGCTCGGGGGTTTCGCGTTGACCATGTTGGTGCGGCACACGGTCGGCACGCTGGCGGTGATGTTCGCCTACGCCGTCGGGGGCGAGGCTCTCACCGCTTCGTTGCCGATAGCCGGTGCCGGGCAGTGGAGCCTTGCCAACAACGTGTTCGCCTGGATCCGCGACGGCTGGACCTACTACGACGACAGCATCGTCTGCCCACCTGGCCCGGGCTTGTGCACGCAGGAGTCGGTTCTCACGCTCGGCCATGGCGCGGCCTACATCGGCGTCCTCGTGCTGGTCGTGGTCGCCTTCTCGGTGGCGTCGTTCCGCCACCGCGACGTTCCCTGAGCTCTCGACGACCACCTGGGGCGCGCGCTGTCCACCCCGGCTGGTGATTGGGGTGCGAGTGCCCGCCCGCGTAGAGTGTCGGGGTGACTCACGCGCCCACCCAGACCCCAGAAACGGACTCCGGCGCGCGTCCTGACGGACGCCGGCTGCTCCGGCTCGAGGTCCGCAACGCCGCCGTGCCGATCGAGAAGAAGCCTGAGTGGATCAAGACCCGGGCGAAGATGGGTCCGCAGTACCGCGAGCTGCAGAGCCTGGTCAAGGGTGAGGGGCTGCACACGGTCTGCCAGGAGGCCGGCTGTCCCAACATCTTCGAGTGCTGGGAGGACCGTGAGGCGACGTTCCTGATCGGTGGCGACCAGTGCACGCGGCGCTGCGACTTCTGCCAGATCGACACCGGCAGACCTGAGCCCCTCGACCGCGACGAGCCCAGGCGGGTCGCCGAGAGCGTGCAGACGATGGGACTGCGGTACGCCACGATCACCGGAGTTGCCCGTGACGACCTGCCGGACGGCGGGGCGTGGCTGTACGCCGAGACCGTCCGGGCGATCCACGAGCTCAACCCCGAGACCGGCGTGGAGAACCTGATCCCGGACTTCAACGCCAAGCCCGACCTGCTGCGCGAGGTGTTCGAGTCACGTCCGGAGGTGCTCGCGCACAACGTCGAGACGGTGCCGCGGATCTTCAAGCGGATCCGTCCCGCCTTCCGCTACGACCGCTCGCTCGGTGTGCTCACGGCGGCCCGCGAGTTCGGGCTGGTGACCAAGTCCAACCTGATCCTCGGCATGGGTGAGACCCGTGAGGAGGTATCCCAGGCCCTCAGGGACCTCTACGACGCCGGGACCGAGCTGCTCACGATCACCCAGTACCTGCGTCCCACCCCGCGCCATCACCCCATCGAGCGATGGGTCCGGCCGGAGGAGTTCGTGGAGCTGAAGGACGAGGCTGACCAGATCGGTTTCGCCGGGGTGATGTCCGGCCCGCTGGTGCGTTCGTCGTACCGTGCCGGCCGGCTCTACCAGCAGGCGATCGAACGCCGGCAGGCCGCGTGATGGCGGCGAGGAGCAAGGACAACGACAAGGGCAAGGCGAAGTCACTCAAGCAGAGCCGCGTCAAGCAGGTCGCGCAGAGCTACCGGATCACCAAGCAGTCCGACCCGAGGATCGGGTTGCTGCTGCTCGGGGTCTTCGTGCTCGCCGCACTCGTCGGGTTCGGGCTGCTGTGGCTGCTGCCCGGGCACTGGGTCTTCGACATCGTCGGCGGGCTGCTGCTGGGCATTCTGGCGGTGCTGATCGTGTTCGGTCGCCGCGCGCAGAAGGCGGCGTTCGCCCAGATCGAGGGCAAGCCCGGCGCGGCCGCTGCTGCTCTGAGCATGCTGCGGCGGGGATGGAAGGTCGATCCGACGATCGCTTTCAACAAGAACCAGGACGTCGTGCATCGTGTGGTCGGCCCCCCGGGCATCGTGCTGGTCGGGGAGGGAACCAGCCCGAACCGCATCCGCTCCCTGCTGGCGAGCGAGCGCCGCAAGCATGAGCGAGTCGCCTCCGAGGTCACCATCCACGAGGTCGTCGCCGGGAACAGCGAGGGGGCCGTCCCGGTGCGCCGGCTTTCGCGGCATGTCACGAAGCTCGGTCGCCAGCTCAAGCCGGCGGAGATGACCGGCGTGCTCGCGCGGCTGAAGGCGCTGGACGCCAACCGGTCGAACATCCCGCTGCCGAAGGGCCCGGTCCCGACCAACCTCAAGGGCGCCCGGCAGAACATGCGCGGCCGCTGAGCCACCCGGCCGTGACGCCGGCCAGCCGGCGGTACGGTCAGCCCGGCGCAGGGACGCCCTGCGGCGCCTTGACGATCTTGTTCCTGGGCGGAGCCTCGACCTCGACCGGCTCGCCCCACTGCGACATCGTGATCTTGCTGCTGACCTGCTGGCCGAGATCGAAGTCGACCCTGCGCATCAGGTCCTCGCCGTCCACCCAGATGTCGTAGTCGATCACCTCCGGCGCCCCGGGCGGGAAAGGCTGCCCCTGCGCCCTGGCGGCCGAGGCGACGTCGATGCCGACCCGGTACCGGTCCAGATCCTCCCCGGCGACCGACTCCTCGCCGACATACCGCACCTGTTTCAGACCGGCCTCGAAAGCGGCGAAGGTCGTCTCCGGGTTCATCTGCTGCGTCAGCTGTGAGAAGCTCCCGCCCAGAGGGTCGTTCGGGTCGCTGGGATCGATCTCGACGAACTTCCCCCGTGGCGTCATCGGCGGCAGGGACGCGTACACGAGGCCGTCGACCAGCCGCATCTGCGCCGAGCCCCCGCCGAAGGCGGCTCCCTGCATGGTGAGGGTCATCGCCGGATCGCCCTGGTACCGGATGTCGCCGTCGATGGACAGCTGCTGTCCGGCAGCGTCGAGATCCATGCTCATGTGCGCCGACTGGTTGTCCTTGAGCGCCTCCTTCAAGGCAGGGATGAACGTCTTGGTGGTGAGCTCATCGCCCGTGCTGTCCGGCGCCTCGGCCTGCTCGGAGTCCTTGGAGTCCTTGGAGTCCTTGGAGTCCTTGGAGTCCTTGGAGTCCTTGGTCTCCTCGGACTCATCCGGCTCTGGCGACCCCTCGGCCTGCTGTGGCGTTTCGCTGGCGACCGGCTCGTTGGCGTCGGCGCTCTGGTCGACCGGCTCGTCGGCTCCTCCACAGGCGACCATCGTCGAGAGCAGCAGGGGTACGCCGACGCCGGCGAGGAGGCGTCGAGTAGCTACCGAAGTGCGCATGGATCCCACCAGTTCGTCTCGGGTCGTCACGGGTCAACTCGGGTGATGTTGGAGCTGTCTCGGGTGGTCTCGAGTGCCTCGACTGTACAAGTGGGAGCCACCCGGCGGGGCCTGAATGCTTGGATGGGTGGACGCAGCCAGACGAGGAGGTAGGACCATGGCGGTGCCTGGCCGCAGGACCCCGCAGGGCGCGCCGGCGGTGCTCGCGGAGACCGAGCTGTTCTCCGTCGACGCCTACGTGCGCGACTTCGAGGCAGTCGTCGACCAGGTCGACCGTGAGGAGGGACGCGTGGCGCTGCGCCGTACCGCCTTCTACCCCGGCGGCGGCGGCCAGCCGCACGACATCGGCACCTTGGCCTGGGACGGCGGGCAGGCGCAGGTCAGCCGGGTCCGCCGCCAGGACGGACGCATCTGGCACTGGCTCGACGGCGACGACCTGCCTGATGTCGGCACCGAGGTCGACGCAGAGCTGGACTGGCAGCGCCGCCACCTCACCATGCGCACCCACACCGCCTTGCACATCCTCTGCGGCGTGATCTGGGCAGACCACGGCATCCCGGTGACCGGTGGCAACATGGAACCGGGCTCCGGCCGCCTGGACTTCCCGCTTCCGTCGATGAGCGCCGAGTTCGGGCGGCGGGTCGAGGCGCGGATCAACGAGGAGATCGCCGCCGCCCACGAGATCCTGGTCGAGTTCGTCGGCCGCGAGGTCGCCGACGAGGACCATGCGCTGATCCGTACCGCGGCCAACCTCATCCCGCGGGAGATCGACCCGCTCCGGGTGATCGACATCGTCGGGCTGGACAAGCAGGCAGACGGCGGGACTCACGTGCTCAGCACCGCCGAAGTGGGCAAGGTCACCGTCACCGGCACCGAGTCCAAGGGAAAGGGCAACAAGCGGGTCCGGCTCCTCGTCACCTAGGGGCCCACGGCCCACCTGACAGCACCAAGCCAGCCCGACAAGGTAACCGAACCACTGACATGCCAAACGCCGCCCGAAGCGCCCTTCCCACCGTCGCCGTCATCGGCGGCGGTGTCTCGGGTCTGACGGCGGCGTACCTGCTGCAGCCAACCCACCAGGTGACCTTGTTCGAGGCCCAGCCCCGCATCGGCGGACACGCGCACACCCATGACGTGCCGATGCGGGACGGGACGACGGCCCCGGTCGACTCGGGGTTCATCGTGCTCAACGACAGGACCTACCCGCTGCTGCGCCGGCTCTTCTCCGAGCTCGGGATAGCCACCCGCGCCACGGAGATGAGCATGAGCATCACCTGCGAGGGCTGCGGTCTGGGCTACGTCGGTGGCCGCGGCGCCGACGGGATCTTCTCGCAACGCCGCCGCCTGCTCGACCCGCGGTTCTGGCGACTGCTGCTGCAGGTCCGTCGGTTCCAGAGGCTCGCGCTGGCCCTGCTCGAAGGATCTCCGGACTCCGAGGTCAGCTACGAGCAGTTCTTGACCCAGCACCGTTTCGACCGGCACTTCGTGACCCACTACGGCTTGCCGGTCGTCTCCTGTGTGTGGTCGATGGGCCATCGGGAGGCGCTGGACTACCCGGCGGCGTACCTGTTCGCCTTCTTGCGCCACCACGGCTTCCTCACAACGCGCGACTCCCCCACCTGGCACACGGTGGTGGGCGGTTCCCGCTCCTACGTCGAGGCGGTCACCGACCGGCTGGATGTGGTCAGCCCAGGCAGCAAGGTGCGCGCGGTCAGCCGCAAGCCGGAGTCCGTCGAGCTCGACACGGTGCCGGCCGGCGGAGGGAGCAGCCAGCACCACAGCTTCGACAAGGTCGTCGTCGCCACCCATGCCGACGAGGCCCTTGCACTGCTCACCGACGCCAGCGAGGAGGAGGCAGACGTCCTCGGCGCCTTCGGCTACTCGACCAACGAGGCCTGGCTGCACCGGGACCAGTCCACGCTGCCGCGGCTACGCCGGTCTCGGGCCAGCTGGAACTACCGGCTCGAGGACTGCGACGAGCCCACCGACCGCACCCGCGTCTCCTACTGGATGAACCGGCTTCAGGGGCACGACGAGGCCGACCCCCTCGTCGTCACGCTCAATCCCGCGGAGACGCCCGACCACGTCGTCGCGCGGATGACGTACCAGCACCCGACCTACACCGCCGCATCCGTAGCGGCCCAGTCGAGGTTGGCGCAGCTCAACGACGACCGGTTCGCGTTCGCCGGCGCCTACCACGGGTGGGGCTTCCACGAGGACGGCTGCCGAGCCGGCGTCGCCGCAGCGCAGTCCCTGGGGGCGACGTGGTGAGCGCCCGGGTTCCCGCATCGGTGCGTGCGACCGTGCACCACCGGCGTACCCGTCCCTTCGACTACCAGTTCTCGCACCGTACGACGATGTGGCTGGTCGACCTCGCCGACCCGGAGGCGCCGTTCCCCCGATGGCTGCGCCCGCTGGCGTCGCTGCGAGCCCGCGACCACCTCACCCGCGATGACACGCCGCTGCAGGAGAAGGTGCGCGGGTTCCTGTCGGCCAACCACCTGCCGTGGCGGGCGGACCGGGTGCTGATGCTGGCGAACGCACGCAGCCTCGGCTACGTGTTCGACCCGTTGACGACGTACTTCTGCTTCGACGCGGACGGTCGGCTCGAGGGCGTGCTGGCGGAGGTGCACAACACCTACGGCGAGCGGCACTGCTACCCGGTGCCCGTCGCCGAGAAGACGTCGGCCAGCTCCGAGCGCAACGGCGTCGACAAGGAGTTCTACGTCTCCCCCTTCTTCACCGTCGAGGGCCGTTACGACATCCGCACGCGACTGACCACCGACAAGGTCGCGATCGGCATCACGTTGACCCAGAACGACGAGGTCGTGTTCAAGGCCTCGGTGCGCGGGGACCTCGAACCCGCCACACCGCGGCGCGCCCTGCGTCGCGTCCTCGGCAACCCGATGCCCTCCCAGCGCGTCTCTGCGCTGATCCGCCTGCACGGCATCCGGCTCTGGCTGCGCCGCCTGCCGGTCGTTCCTCGCAGGCCGCACCAAGCCCCGAAGGGAGTTGCCTGAGATGAGCACCACGATCGAACCGGAGGTCGGCGGCACCGCCAGTGGTGAGGACAACGCCGCGTGGGACCTGCCCGCGCCACCCGATCACGGTCTGCAGGGACGGATCGCCAAGGCCGTGGTGGCCCGGATCCTCCGCAAGGTCCCGGTGTCCGTGCGCCTGTCGACCGGGGAGGTGTACGGCTCCGGTGACCTCGGCTCGCATCCCGGGATCGACATCATCGAGCCGGATGCGTTCTTCGCCCGGATGGGGCGCAGCCCCTCGATCGGCCTGGGCGAGTCCTACATGGCCGGGGAGTGGACAACGGCGCCGGGCAGCGACCTGGCCGACGCCCTCTCACCGTTCGCCGCGCGACTGACCGAGCTGATCAAGCCTTCCTTCTACCGGCTCCGGCACGTCGTGCTACCCCGGATGCTCAGCTCCGAGGAGAACACGCGTGACGGCGCTCGCAAGAACATCGAGCGGCACTACGACCTGTCCAACAAGATGTTCGAGCAGTTCCTCGACCCCTCGCTGTCCTACTCCTCCGCTCTCTTCGCGACCCTCGACCCGCCCCCGCGCCAAGACGACCTCGAGGCGGCACAGCTGCACAAGGTCGACGCGATCCTCGACGCAGCCTCGGTCGGACCAGGCAGCCGGCTGCTCGAGATCGGCACCGGGTGGGGGACGCTGGCCATCCGGGCGGCACAGCGCGGGGCGCAGGTCACCACGATCACGATCTCGACCGAACAGGCCTCGCTGGCCCAGCGCCGCGTGGACGAGGCCGGGGTCGGCGACAGAGTCGACATCGGCCTGCGCGACTACCGCGACCAGACCGGTGCCTTCGACGCAGTGGTCAGCGTCGAGATGATCGAGGCGGTCGGCGAGAAGTACTGGCCGACGTACTTCCAGACCATCGACTCGCTCCTCGCCCCCGGCGGCAAGGCGGTGATCCAGGCGATCCTGCTCGAGCACCACCGGCTGGAGGCCACGCGCAACACCTACACGTGGATCCACAAGTACATCTTCCCCGGCGGGCTGCTGCCCTCCACCGAGGCGATCGAGCAGGTGCTCGACCAGCACACGTCGCTGGCGGTGTCCCGGATCGCGCCGATGGGCCCGCACTACGCCCACACGCTGCGGCTGTGGCGCGAGAAGTTCCTCGGCAGCTGGCCGACCGTGCAGGCGCTCGGCTTCAACGACACGTTCCGCCGGATGTGGGAGTTCTACCTCGCCTACTGCGAGGCCGGTTTCCGCACCGGGTACCTCGACGTCGCCCAGATCACCCTCGAGCGCTGACCCGCCGCTCGGTGGTCGAGGAGCAGGCCGGCAAGCGTCTCGAAGCTCGGGCGATCACCGACGCAGGGTGACCGTGCGCACCGCGAGGTCGTGCAGGCCACGCTGATCGGGGTCGAAGACCAGCGGCGGGATGACCAGGCAGATCAAGAAGGTGCGCAGCAGGGACTGCAACAGGTTGACCGGCGAGCGGTCGAGCCGGACCACCGCGATGCGGCACACCAGTTGGCCGAACGACCCGCCGGCCAGCGTCGTCAGCACCGTCGCCTCGAGCAGGAACACCGTCATCGGCGCCCACTGGACCAGCCCCTGCCCGGTCCACACCGCGGTGCCTGCGAACAGGCCGGCGACGAGCAGGCACGCCACCCAGTCGACCGCCAGCGCCAGGAGGCGACGCCCCCAGCCGGCTACCGCTCCGGGGCCCTCGGCAGGCAGCCCGAGACGCTCACCGGGGTAGGACGCTCCGGCGGGCGCACCGGTCGAGGACCCCGAGCTGCTCACGTCGTCCAATCTACCCGCGGGGCCCACGGCACCGGTTGTTACATCGGCGAAACACAGGGGATACGGTGCAGAAACCGGCCGTTCCTAGGGTCTGCAGTGGCACGGCGGCACGCCGGCCGTTGACCCGTACGACCACCGCTTGAGAACTGGCTCGCGTCCCAGCGGGCCGAGGAGGATGAATGTTCGCCAGCTCCGACGACCTGCTGAAGTACCTCGCGGACGAGAACGTCGAGATGGTCGACGTACGGTTCTGTGACCTGCCCGGGATCATGCAGCACTTCACGGTGCCGGTCTCCTCCTTCGACCAGTCGGTCTTCGACGACGGGCTCAACTTCGACGGCTCCTCGGTGCGCGGCTTCCAGGCCATCCACGAGTCGGACATGTCGTTGTTCCCGGACCCCACGACGGCCTACCTCGACCCGTTCCGTGCGGCCAAGACCCTCGTCGTGAACTTCTTCATCCATGACCCGCTCACCGGCGAGGCCTACAGCAGGGACCCGCGCAACATCGCCCGCAAGGCGCAGACGTACCTGAAGTCCACCGGCATCGGCGACACGGCGTACTTCGCCCCGGAGGCGGAGTTCTACGTCTTCGACAACGTGCGCTTCGAGACCAAGCAGAACGCCGGCTACTACCACATCGACTCCGAGGCGGGTGCCTGGAACACTGGCGCCGAGGAGAACAACCGCGGCTACAAGGTGAAGTACAAGGGCGGGTACTTCCCGGTGGCGCCGTACGACCACTTCGGTGACCTGCGCGACGAGATCGTCAAGGAGATCGAAGCCAGCGGGCTGGTGGTGGAGCGGGCACACCACGAGGTGGGTACGGCGGGGCAGGCGGAGGTCAACTTCCGATTCGACGAGCTGCTGACCACCGCCGACAACGTGATGAAGTTCAAGTACCTGGTGAAGAACGTCGCCTGGCGCAACGGCAAGACCGCGACGTTCATGCCGAAGCCGATCTTCGGCGACAACGGCTCTGGGATGCACTGCCACCAGTCGATCTGGGACGACGGTGAGCCGCTGTTCTACGACGAGGCGGGGTACGCCGGGCTGTCGGACACCGCGCGCTACTACATCGGCGGCCTCCTCGCGCACGCGCCCTCGCTGCTGGCGTTCACGAACCCGACCGTGAACTCATTCCACCGGCTGGTCCCCGGCTTCGAGGCGCCGGTCAACCTGGTCTACAGCCAGCGCAACCGCTCGGCGTGCATCCGGATCCCGATCACCGGCGCCAACCCCAAGGCCAAGCGGGTGGAGTTCCGCTGCCCCGACCCCTCGGCCAACCCCTACCTCGCGTTCTCCGCGATGCTGCTTGCCGGCCTCGACGGTGTGAAGAACAAGATCGAGCCGCCGCAGCCGATCGACAAGGACCTCTACGAGCTGCCGCCGGACGAGCACGCCGAGGTCGCCACGGTGCCGGGGAACCTGTCCGCGGTGATGGACTCCCTGGAAGCAGACCACGACTTCCTGCTCGAAGGAGGCGTGTTCACCTCCGACCTGATCGAGACCTGGATCGACTTCAAGCGCACCCAGGAGATCGCGCCGGTCGCGCTGCGCCCGCACCCGCACGAGTTCGAGCTCTACTTCGACATCTAGGCGCTGCACCCATCTGACCTGCACCTTTACACTCTGTAGGCATCCGTAGTCCGCACATAGTCCGCAGGAGAGGGCAGGCGTCGCGATGGAATGGCTAGCGATGCCAGCCGGCGTGCTCTCCGGGTTGCTCTCGGGGTGGGCGGCTGCATAGGTAGGAAGACCTGCTGCGCAGGCCGCGGCCGACACGAGAGACTTAAGACTGAGACCCGTCGACGGTTGATTGATGATGCTCGAGCCTTGATCTCCGAAGGGGCCGGCCAGTCGTGGGACAACGAAAGGATCGCTCGTGATCCTCGGTTCCTGGCTATCGAGCCGCACTTGTCGGGCAGCACAAAGAGCATCACTCGACGGCGGGCCCAGGCTGCGATTGACGGAGCGACCGTGGGGACCGGAGGGAGCATCTTGCTCGCCGGCGTACGTGACGATCTCGGTGGACTTGAGCGGGAGTGGGGTTTCGCCTGACAGAGCCCCGGCGCTTCTCTATCTTACCAGGGCCATTTCGTTCGCACGGGCGGTCAGAACTGCGTCGATCCCCGCCCTAGTGCTGTCCTCGCGGTCAGGCCACAGGTGGCCGTACGTGTCGAGCGTCGTCTTAGCGCTGGTATGCCGCAGCCGCACTGCTGGTCGCGCGTCGCACCGGGTCCCCACCGTGTCCGGCTCATGTGCGTCCCAAGCTGGCCGGTGGACGGGCTCTCCCTCGCTGTGCTGCTGTTGCGCCGGCTGCCTGCGGTTCTCGCCATGAGGTCGGGTGAAGGTTGCACAGAGGTGAGCTCGTGACCTGGGTGCCGAGAGGCGGTACCGTCGCTCGGTGGCGGGTGCGGGAGTTCGGGGGAGGCTGGGCAAGGCCGCGGCTGCCTTCTCCAGCAACGCCCGCAACCCTGCCCTTCGACGCGCTCAGCTGAGCTTCCTCGGAGCCTGGACGGCGGAGTGGGCGTTCACCGTTGGCCTCGGGATCGTGGCCTATCGAGACGGTGGCGCAGCAGCGGTCGGTCTGGTGGGCCTACTCCGCATGGTGCCTTCCGCGATCCTGGCCCCCTTGCTGTCGCCGATGGCCGACAAGGGCCGCAGGGAGCGCGTGCTCATCCTGGTGTCCACTCTGCGTGGCCTCGCGACGGCTGCAGCAGCCGTCGTCGTCGGCATGGACGGCCCGGTGCAGATCGTCTATGCGCTCGCGGTGTTGTCGACGATCACCGCCACCTTGTTCCGGCCTGCGCACTCGGCCCTGATGCCCTCGCTCTGTCGCACCGGCACCGAGCTCGCCGGCGCAAACGTCGTCCGCGGGCTGCTGGATGCGGTGGCCACGTTGGTGGGTCCGCTGCTCGCTGCGTTGTTGCTCGAGATCGCCGGCGTGACGTTGGTCTTCGCCGTCGCAGCAGGCGCCTCGCTGTGGGGGGCCGCCTTGCTGGTGCGACTGCGCTACGACGCGCCTCCGCGTCCTCGCGCACCGGCGGGAACCAGGTTCCTGAAGTCGGCAGCGGAGGGCATCCGCGCCGTCAGCCGGAACCGCGACCTCGCCCTCATCATGGTCCTGGCCGTGGCCCAGACGCTCACCCGTGGCGCGTTGACCGTGTTGACGGTCGTGGTTGCGATCGACCTGCTGGGGACCGGCGAGCCCGGGGTCGGAATCCTGACGGCCGCCATCGGAGTGGGCGCGGTCCTCGGGGCGCTCGGCGCGTCGATGTTGGTCGACACCCGGCGACTCGGGGCATGGTTCGGCGTCGGGGTCGCGCTGTGGGGCGTGCCGCTCCTCCTCATCGGCGCCTTTCCCCAACAGGTCGTCGCATTCGCACTCCTGGCCGGCGTAGGCGTCGGCAACTCGCTGATCGACCTCGGCGGGTTCACGCTGCTGGCGAGGATGGCCCCTGACGAGGTGCTCGCCCGGGTCTTCGGAGTGCTCGAGAGCCTGGTGGCGCTGTCCACCGGGATCGGGGCCGCCCTGGCCGCGCTGGCAGTCGAGCGGTACGGCGTACGCGGCGCCTTGGTGATCGTGGGTCTGCTGTGTCCGGTAGCCGCCGCGGCCTCCTGGCGGCGGTTGCGGCACCTCGACCGATCCATGGACATGCGCGATCACGAGCTCGGCATCTTGCAGGGGGTGACCATGCTGAGTGCCCTGCCCCTGCCCGCCATCGAGAGGCTGGCGCGCGGCCTGGAGCTCGTCGTCGTACCCGCCGGGGACACCGTGTTCGACCAAGGTGACTCCGGTGACCGCTACTTCGTGATCGAGTCGGGCGAGGCGGAGGTGATCGGCGACGGACAGCTGGTGGCCAGGCTCGGGGCGGGGGAAGGGTTCGGCGAGATTGCGCTGTTGCGGCGCACGCGTCGGACGGCCACCGTGCGTGCCGGTAGCGAGCTGAGGCTGCACGCTTTGGGGTCCGACCATTTCCTTCCGGTCGTGCTGGGTTACACGCCGAGCGCGCAGGAAGCGGGATCGGTGGTGGAGACCATGCTCGGCCGCTACACACCGAGCGACAGCGTCGAGCACGTTGCGGGTGATGCGGCCGATGGGAGCTCCGAGGCGGCCACGGCGGAGCCTGACAAACCGGGCTCGGCTTAGGACGCTTCGCTCATCTAGACCAGTGGCCGACCTGGGGGTGTCTCGCAGAGGTACGGTACGGCGTCGGCACCGAGGCCGGTCCGTGCGACCGGCCAGACCACTAGGAGCACCCGATGGATTCGGTGGCACCCGAGCCAGCCGGCAGTCATCGCGGTCGGCAGCCTCTACGCGTGCTGGGAATCTTCGCCCATCCGGACGACGAGACGGTGTGCGCCGGCGGGACTTTGGCCAAGTACGCGCATGCCGGCGCCGAGGTGCGCGTCGTGTCGCTGACCAAGGGCGGGGCTGGCGAGATCAGGGACGCAAGCGTGGCGACCCGGGCGACGTTGATGGAGGTCAGGGAGAAGGAGCTCTCCGCGGCAGGGGAGGAACTCGGGCTCGTCGAAACCACATGCCTCGACTATCCGGACCAGGGGCTGTCCGAGGTGGACGTGCGCACTCTCGTTGACCACATGTCTGCGTTGCTGGAGGACCTCGACCCCGAAGTGGTCATCACCTTCGGCCCGGACGGATTCTCCGGGCATCCGGATCATGCGGCCGTCGGCGCAGCGGTGACCGCGGCCTGCCATCAGAGACGATCGCGCGCACCCATCCGGCTCTTCCACTGTCACCGGCCGCAGAGCAGGCTCCTACTGCGAGACCGCCTGGCTGCATGGGTGGTCGAGATGACGACCCGCTTCAACGGAACGAAGGACTTCGTCCACGCTCTTTCGGTCTTCTCCCGGGAGACGACCGCGCTGGGATACGCAGCCGACTTCGTCAAGGTGGAATGGTTCCCGTCCGGGACCTACCTCATCGAACAGGGTGAGATTGCCACGACGATGTACCTGATCCTGTCCGGTCGGGCCGAGATCCGACGCGAGGACGACAACGGCCACCTCAGAGTGGTGGACGAGTCGCGGCCGGGTCAGTTCGTCGGAGAAGAGGGCATCGCCTCGAGCTCGCCTCGCAACGCGCATGTCGTCGCCGTCGACGACGTCACCACGTTGACGTTCTCCGCCTCCGCACCGATCGCCGTCCAGGAGTCCGAACCGAACGCTGAGTCGCGAACCAGAGCGCTCCCGTCAGGGGACCGGATCGACGCCAGGGTGGACACCTGTATCGACGTCTCGGCCTTCGTCGGCCACAAGATCCGCGCCGTGGCCGCACATCGCTCGCAGTACCCGATCGATCCGAGCTCGTTCCCCCAAGACGTCCTCCAGGAGATGTTCGGCGTCGAGTACTTCATCCAGATCGCGCCCGAGCAGGAACTGAAAACGTCACTTCTCGACGATGAGTAGTCGGGACGCACGCGACCGGGCACCCGGAGCTCGAGGGCTGCCGCCACGGCGTGCGTCTCTGTTACTGTCGCGCAATGTCGACGCGGCGTGCGGTGCTGATGATCGCCGACATCGGCGGGTACACCGAGTACATGCAGTACCACCGCAGTGTCCTCGGGCATGCGGAGGCCGCAACAAGTCGCATGCTCGGTAAGGTCGTCCGTGCGGCGCGCGGTTTCGATTTGATCGAGATCGAGGGCGATGCCGCCTTCCTCTCGATCGATGCGGAGGGGCTAGGTGGCCCGCAGACGTTCGACGTCGTCACCGACGCGGCCGTCGCGATGCACGGCGCCTTCCACAGGGAGCGTCAGCTCGTCCAGCTCAACATGTGCCCGTGCGGCAGCTGCAAGCAGACCAGCGACTTGAAGCTCAAGTTCGTCGCGCATGCCGGCGAGGTGGCCACCCAGACGATCAAGCGTCGCAAGAAGCTCGTCGGCATGGACGTCATCTATGTCCACCGCATGCTCAAGAACCCGGTCGAGGTGCCGGAGTACCTGCTCGTCACCGACGGGGTCTACCGCCCCAGTGACCTATCTCCGTCGGAGGTGGCGATGCAGGGGGTCGACCTCGATCTCGAGGGGATCGGACAGGTGCAGGCGCACTTCGTGAACGTGGGTGACCTGGCCGCGCCGCCGCCACAGCCCTCCTGGCCCCAGCGCATAGGCGGCACGTTCGCGATGGTCGGCCGGGGCATCCCCTACGCCGTCGGCCGTAAGCGGCCACCGGCGTTGGCTTCAGCCCTCCGCTGACCAGTCAGCGGTCCTTCTACGCGCGCGAGGGGCATGCGCGTTGGCCGAAGATGGTTCCTCAGCGAGCGCATCACACCGCCGTGCGAATCTCCCTCCGGCAGCGCCTGCGCCGGATCAGGCTTCCCTCGTCGGCTGTCCGCAGCGAGTCCGCAAGGTGTTGCGCAACGACCGCGAACAATGGTTACCAGCAAAAAACTTTTCCGCAGGTCAGTAGGCCATACCGAGAGGAAAGCCCAGGTCAGCAAAGCAACGCGGAGAGTTCGAGCTCTACTTCGACATCTAGTCCCCGCAGGGCCGTCGGGTCGTGACCCGCGCCGTCCGGATGCAGCTGTAGCCCTCGTCGGGTCGCGCACGCGGCCATCACGTCGTGTGGCTGGCCGGAGATTTTGCCATCACCGGCGGCGGCATTGACCGGATCTGGGTTCTATGCCGCGATTGTGGCGGTCGTAGCCTCGCCTCGCGCCGCCCTACAGTCACCGCATGGTCACGCCGCTGCCACTGGCGAACGCGCTGCTGGTGCTCACCTCGACGATGTTCGCGATGTCGCTGCTGGCAGGTGTGCACCTGTTCATCTTCTACGCGTTCCTCGCCGTACTCCTCTCCGGGCAGCTGGTCGGGAAGGCCGTCAAGGGCTGAGCCCGGCCCCCGGTGTCCGGCCCCGACGCGCCGTTTCGGCGCGGAGCGCCCGGGTACCCCGCCAACCATGGCGGACCAGAAGCGGGTAGCCGCCGTGCTGGTCGAGCGGCACGGCCGCACCTTCGCCGAAGAGGCGGGCATCCGGCTCAAGGACAGCCCCGCCGCGCTCTGGCAGCTGCTCGTGCTCGCGCTGCTCCTCTCGGCCCGGATCACCTCCGACATCGCGGTCTCCGCCGCGCGCGAGCTGAACAAGGCCGGCTACACGACGCCGAAGAAGATGGCCGCCTCGACCTGGCAGCAGAGGGTGGACGCGCTCGGACGAGGCCACTACCGCAGGTACGACGAACGGACGGCGAGCCAGCTCGGTGAGCTCGCGGAGCTGGTGCTCGACCGGTACGGCGGTGACCTGCGAGCGCTCCATGAGGACAGCAGCGACGTCGCCTCAGACCTCCAGCAGTTCAAGGGGATCGGCCCGGCGGGTGCCGCGATCTTCTGCCGGGAGGTCCAGGGTGTCTGGACCGATCTCGCACCTTATGTCGACGACGTCGCGAAGGATGGGGCGAAGGCGCTCGGGCTTCCCCGCAGTGCCGACCGGTTGACCGGCCTGGTGTCTGGTCAGGACCTTCCTCGGCTGGTGGCCGGGTGTGTGCGGGCATCGCGAGACCAGGACGTGGTGACCGACGTGCGTGAACACAGCTCCTAGTCACACCGCGGGTGCCCGCGCGGCCTATCCCCAGAACACCCGGTCCACGACCCGGCGTGCGCGTCGCGTGCACCGGACGTAGTCGTTGACCAGCGCATCGGACTCACCGGGGGGGTAGCCGCAGACGTAGGCGACGCCGGCCTTCTCCCGGGTGTCCCGCGGGAGCGAGTCCGAGGGTCGCCCACGGACCAGCGTGACCGCGTTGCGCAGCCGGGTCGCGGCGCACCAGGCCGCCCGTAGCGCTGCCGCGTCCTCGTCGGTGAGCAGCGCGGCCTCCACCGCGGCGGTGAGTGCGACCAGGGTGTTCGGCGTCCGAAGCGCCGGTACGCCCCCGCCGTGTCGCATCTGCAGTAACTGCACCGTCCACTCCACATCGGCCAGTCCGCCGCGGCCGAGCTTGAGGTGGGTGGCCGGGTCGGCGCCGCGTGGCAGACGCTCGGAGTCCACGCGCGCCTTGATCCGGCGGATCTCCCGGATGTCGGCTTCGGTGACGCCGGTGGCCGGGAAGCGCAGCGGGTCCACCAGCTCGGTGAACCGGGCACACAGGTCCCGGTCGCCGATCATGGCATCCGCGCGCAGAAGTGCCTGCGCCTCCCACGGCGCCGACCACCTGGCGTAGTAGCCGGCATAGGACTCCAGGGAGCGGACCAGCGGGCCCTGCTTGCCCTCCGGACGCAGGCCCGCGTCCACCTCCAGCGCCGGGTCGGTTCCGGGGAGGGCGAGCAGGCGGCGTAGCTCGTTGGCAACGTCGTGGGCCGCGGTGGAAGCCTCCTGCGTCGAGGCTCCCTCGGCGGGCTCCTGCACGAACATCACATCGGCGTCGCTGCCGAACCCCAGCTCGGCTCCCCCGAATCGGCCCATCGCCACGATCGCCATCCGCATCGGCAGCGGCTCTCCTCGTTCGGCCTCGACCGCGAGGGTGGCCACCACCAGCGCTGCCTCCAGCGTGGCAGCCATCAGGTCGGTGAGCGCCGCGCCCACCTCGTCCGGACCGAGCTCGCCGAGGAGGTCCGCGACCGAGAGCCGGAACAGCTCACGTCGCCGGACCGCCCGGACCGCGGTGATCCGCTGGACGGAGTCCTCCTGCCGCCGCCCGGCGGCGACCATCTCCCTCTCCAGCGCGTCCCGGCTCCGAGGCGTCAGACCGTCCTCCTCGCCGAGGATGCGCACCCCCTCCGGAGCCCGCTGCAGCAGGTCGGTGGCGTATCTGCTCGAGGCGAGGACAGTCGCCAGGCGCTGCGCGATCCGTCCCTCGTCGCGCAACGTGGACAGGTACCAGTGCGAGGACCCGAGCGACTCGGAGATCTTCCGGAATCCCAGGAGCCCGGCGTCCGGCCGCGGTGCCTCGGCGAACCACCCCAACATCACCGGCAGCAAGGTCCGCTGGATGGCCGCGGACCGGGAGACCCCGCTGGTGAGCGCCTCGAGGTGCCGCATCGCGGCCACCGGGTCCTCGTAGCCGAGAGCCGCCAGCCGCTGTTCTGCGGCATCCTTGCTCAGCCTCGCCTCCTCTCCCGGCAGCTTGGCCACCGCGAGCAGCAGCGGCCGGTAGAACAGCTTCTCGTGGAGCCGCCTGACCTCCCGCTTGTGCCGCTTCCATTGCTCTGCGAGCTCCGCCACTGCATCTGTGGTGAACCCCATCGCGCGGCCCAGTCGCCGCTGTGAGGCCACGTCCTCAGGCATCGTCTGCACACGGCGGAGCTGCGCAAGCTGCAGACGATGCTCCAGAGTGCGCAAGAAGCGGTACGCCGCGTCCAGGGCCGCGCCGTCCTCGCGTCCGACGTAGCCCCCGCGGGTCAGCTGCGAGAGCGCGCTGAGCGTCGCGCGCGAACGCACGGACTCGTCGGCACGCCCGTGCACCAGCTGCAACAGCTGGACCGCGAACTCGACGTCACGCAGTCCGCCGGACCCCAGCTTGATCTGCCGCCCAGCCTGGTCTGCGGGGATGTTGTCGACGACACGGCGACGCATCGCCTGCACGTCGGTGACGAAACCCTCCCGGTCCGCGGCCGACCACACCAGCGGTGCGATCGACGCGCAGTAGTCCCGGCCCAGGGCCGCGTCACCGGCGGCGGGACGTGCCTTGAGCAACGCCTGGAACTCCCACGTCTTCGCCCAGCGCTCGTAGTACCTCTGGTGGCTGGCCAAGGTGCGCACCAGCGGACCTGCCTTGCCTTCGGGACGCAGAGCGGCGTCGACCGGCCAGATCACCCCCTCCGCCGTGTGGTCGGAGCAGATCCGGATCAGGTTCGATGCCAAGGCGGTGGCGACCCGTAGAGCGAAGCTCTCGTCGTGGCCATCGGTGGGCTCGGCGACGAAGACCACGTCGACGTCACTGACGTAGTTGAGCTCTCGCCCGCCGCACTTGCCCATCGCGATCACCGCCAGTCGGCACGAGGACGCGTCCGCCACGCGCGCCCTCGCGATGGCGAGAGCGGCCTCGAGAGTCCCCGAGGCGAGGTCCGAGAGCTCGGCTCCCACGTCGTCGACGCCGACCCCTCCGGCCAGGTCACGCGCAGCGAGGCGCAGCAGGAGGCGCCGGTAGGTGATCCGCAACGCGTCGACGGCTCGCCCGTCTCCACTCTGGTCGATCCGGGCCACCGGCTGCTCCTCGCCGGGATCGGCGCCGACGCCGTGGAGGAGGTCTGCGCGTAGCTCGAGCGCGGTCGGACGCGTGCGCTCCAGGTCCGGGTCCGCGAGCTCGGACCACTGCATGGGGTGTCGCAACAGGTGGTCACCCAGCGCAGAGCTCGCGCCGAGCACCCTCAACAACCTGGGGGCGAGCGGGCCGCTGCCCGTCAGCTGTTCCAGCAGCTCACCGCGGTCGTCGACGCGGTCGGCCAGGTCGGCGAGGAACCGAAGGGCCTGGTCGGGGTCGGCGGTTGACGCGAACGCGTCGGCGAGGGACCGGTCAGAGCCATCGGCGGCGTCGAGGAGACCATCGAGCCGCTGCACGGCCCGTGCCGACGACTCAGGGTCCTGAAAGCCAAGGCGGGCCAGCCTGCCGACAATCGTGGTTACGCGTGCCATGCGGTCTCGAGCGGAGCACCCGATGACGACGCTTGGTGATGGCGTCCGGAGAGCTCGACGAACCTGGCCGCCAGCGTGCGCCAGCCCTGCAGGCCGGGCTCGGCCGCCGCCACCTGGGCGACGTACTCGTCGATGTCGATCCCTCGCTGGAGGACCTCGTCGCGGTCCTCGTCGGCCCACCGGGCGATGATCTCCTCGCCGGCCTCGGGGTGCCACTGGACGCCCCACATGCTCGAGCCGAACCGCGCCGCCTGGATCTCCGCTCGGCCGGTCTCCGCGAGCACGACGACCTCCTCCGGCAGGGCTCGCACGACGTCCTTGTTCCACTGCACGGCGCCAAGGTCGGTGAGACCCCGGAAGAGCCGGTCCTCGTCCGCGGCTGGCGACCAGCCGACCGGCAGCACCCCAAGCTGCTGGCCGAGCGGGTTGCGATGCACCTGGCCCCCGAACGCCAGCGCCATCAGCTGGAGGCCGAGACAGATGCCGAGGACCGGTGTGCCGGTCGTGGCTGCCACCTCGAGCAGGTGCCTGACCTCGACCAGCCAGGGGAACTCGACGTCCTGGTCGGCGTCCATCGAACCGCCGAGTACCACGATCCCGGCGTGCGAGGTCGGGTCGCGTGGGATCGCGTCGCCGAGATAGGGACGCCGTACGTCGAGCTGCGCACCAGCCTCGCTCAGCCACTCACCCAGCCAGCCGGGCGGGCAGGACTCCTCGTGCTCGACGACGAGGATCGACACGTCGGACCGCGGGTGGTCACTCACACGTCGAGGCTAGCCCTTCGCCAAGGTCAGGTCGTCGCCAGCGGGGCGCCGGAGGAGCTGCACCGAGGTCACCGACAAGGCGACACCCACCGCGGCGCCGAACGCCGACCACGGCACCGAGCCGGCGGTGAGCGGGACCAGGCCGATGCCGGTGACGGCGATGCCGACCACCAGGGACAGGATCTCGCTCGCGCGGGCGTGCCGGGTGCGCAGGAGCAGAGCCACCAGCGCAGGGACTCCGGCCACGGCTCCGCCCGCGACGATCAGCAGCCCGAGGAAGAACCCGAGGCCGTCGAACATCTCCCCACGGGTCTCCAGGTCGTCGAGGGCCAGCCAGGCGCCGAAGCCGGCAACCAGGACCGCGCCGACGAGGACCACGAGCAGCAGTCCCCGCCACAGCCCGACGAGTGTGTTTCTCTCCATGGCTCCAGCCTGTCGTCTCGGACGGCTCACCGGACCCGCACGGATACTCAGATCTGCGGAAGGGGTACTCAGAGCTGCGGCAGCATCCGGTCTCGCTCGAACGCCGAGACCTGGCCACGGTAGTCGGCCCACTCCGCACGCTTGTTGCGCAGGAAGAAGTCGAAGACGTGCTCGCCGAGCGTCTCCGCCAGCAGCTCGCTCGACTCCATCACCCGCACCGCCTCGGTCAGGTTGTGCGGCAGCGGGTCGATACCAAGGGAGGTCAGCTCGCGCTCGTTCAGCGACCACACGTCGTCCTCGGCCTCGGGAGGAAGGTCGTAGGCCTCCTCGATGCCCTTCATCCCGGCCGCGAGGACCACGGCGAACGCGAGGTACGGGTTGCACGCGGAGTCGATGGTGCGCACCTCGACCCGCGTGGACTGGCCCTTCTTCGGCTTGTACATCGGGACCCGGATCATGGCCGACCGGTTGTTGTGGCCCCAGCAGATGTAGGACGGCGCCTCCGCCCCGCTGATCAGCCGCTTGTAGGAGTTGACCCACTGGTTGGTCACGGCCGTGATCTCCGAGGCGTGCCGCAGGACTCCGGCGATGAACTGCCTGCCGACCTTGGACAGCTGGTACTCCGAGCCGGCCTCGAAGAAGGCGTTGCGGTCACCCTCGAACAACGACACATGCGTGTGCATCCCGGAGCCGGGATGGGTGGTGAACGGCTTGGGCATGAACGTGGCCCAGATCCCCTGTGACAGGGCCACCTCGCGCACCACGGTGCGGAAGGTCATGATGTTGTCGGCCGTCGAGAGCGCGTCGGCGTACCTCAGGTCGATCTCCTGCTGACCGGGGCCGCCCTCGTGGTGACTGAACTCCACCGAGATCCCCATCGACTCCAGCATCGTGATCGCCTCGCGCCGGAAGTCCGATCCCTTGCTCTGCGCGGTGTGGTCGAAGAACCCGCTGCGGTCCACCGGCACCGGCTCGACCCCGGGCTGCGGCGTGTCCTTGAACAGGTAGAACTCGATCTCCGGGTGGGTGTAGAAGGTGAAGCCGTTCTCGGCCGCCTTCGACAGCGTCCGCTTGAGGACGTACCGAGGGTCGGCGTACGACGGGCTCCCGTCGGGCATGGAGATGTCGCAGAACATCCGCGCCGTGCTCGGTCCGTCTCCTCCGCGCCACGGCAGGATCTGGAAGGTCGACGGGTCCGGCTTGGCCAGCATGTCGGCCTCGTAGACGCGGGCGAAACCCTCGATCGCCGACCCGTCGAACCCGATGCCCTCGGTGAACGCGCCCTCGAGCTCCGCGGGTGCGATCGCCACCGACTTGAGGTAGCCGAGAACGTCGGTGAACCACAGTCGAACGAACCGGACGTCACGCTCCTCGAGTGCACGGAGCACGAAGTCCTCCTGCTTGCCCATGTCCAGCCCTCCTGAGGTCTTCCACGCCGCCGGTCAGTCTGACCTTCGCATGTTTCACCGGTGTTACGACGCAGGCATAGGCTCGTGCCGTGCCTCAGCTCACCGTTGCCCTCGCCCAGGTGAACCCGACTGTGGGCGACCTGGCCGGCAACGCGCAGCTGGTCCTCGAGTGGACGCGCCGAGCAGGCGACGCCGGCGCGCATGTCGTCGCCTTCCCGGAGATGATGCTCACCGGCTACCCGATCGAGGACCTGGCCTTCCGCAGCTCGTTCGTGGACGCCTCGCGGGCCACCCTGGACGACCTGGCGGCCAAGCTCGATGCGGAGGGGCTGGGTGAGCTGGTCGTGGTCGTCGGCTACCTCGGCAAGGCGCTGGAGTCGGCGGACCGTCTCGGTGTGCCCAGGGGCTCGCCGCAGAACTGCGCGGCCGTCGTGCACCGGGGCGCGGTGGTGACCCGGTACTCCAAGCACCACCTGCCCAACTACGGCGTGTTCGACGAGGCGCGCTACTTCGTCCCGGGCGACACCGTCGAAGTCATTCGGGTCGGTGGCGTCGACGTCGCGGTCTGCATCTGTGAAGACCTGTGGCAAGACGGGCCGTCGATGGCCGCCAAGACCGCCGGTGCCGGCCTGCTGCTGGTCATCAACGGCTCCCCCTTCGAGGCGAACAAGGACGACTCCCGACTCGAGCTGTGCGCACGTCGTGCAATCGAGGGCGAGTGCGCCCTCGCCTACGTGAACATGGTGGGCGGCCAGGACGAGCTGGTCTTCGACGGCGACTCGCTGGTCGTCGACGCCGGCGGCGCCCTGGTGGCCCGCGCCGGCCAGTTCACCGAGGAGCTGCTGCTTGCCGACCTCGACCTGACCGGGGCCCGCGAAGAGGCCCGGACCTCGGAGGTGGCCGGCCTGGCCATCCACCACCAGGTGATCGACAGCGACCCGCACCCGCCGTACGACGCCCGGCCCGGTGTGGTGGCCACCGCTCTGGGCGACCATGCTGAGTCCTACCAGGCACTCGTCCTCGGGCTGCGTGACTACGTACGCAAGAACCGCTTCGCAACAGTGCTGCTGGGAATGTCCGGCGGCATCGACTCCACGCTGGTAGCGGCGATCGCCTGCGACGCGGTCGGTCCGGAGAACGTGTACGGAGTCTCCAACCCCAGCGCCTACTCCAGCGAGCACTCGAAGGCCGACGCGGCGGAGCAGGCCGAGCGCACCGGCCTGAACTTCGTCACCGTCCCGATCCCACCGATGGTCGAGGCGTTCCAACGCAGCGTGCAGCTCGACGGTCTGGCCGCGGAGAACCTGCAGGCGCGGATCCGTGCGGTGATCTGGATGGGTCTGTCCAACCAGAGCGACCACCTCGTCCTCGCCTGCGGCAACAAGAGCGAGCTGGCCGTCGGCTACTCCACCCTGTACGGCGACGCGGTCGGTGGCTTCGCACCCCTGAAAGACGTGTTCAAGACCCAGGTCTGGGAGCTGGCGAAGTGGCGCAACAGGGAGGCGGAGCGCACCGGGCAGGTGCCACCCATCCCCCAGAATGTCATCGTCAAGGAACCGAGCGCCGAGCTCTCCCCGGGCCAGAAGGACAGCGACTCGCTTCCGCCCTACCCACTCCTCGACGCGATCCTCGAGGACTACATCGAGTGCGACCACGGCTCAGCACGACTGGTCGCCGACGGCTACGCGCAAGACGTCGTGGAGCAGGTGCTCCGCCTGGTGGACCGCGCGGAGTACAAGCGCCGGCAGTACCCGCCGGGGCCGAAGGTCTCCGCGCGCAACTTCGGCCGCGACCGCCGGCTACCGATCACGAACGCCTGGCGGGAGGTCGCCGACCCGGATCGGGTCTAGCCTGGAGCCAGGTCCGGGGACTCCGCCTGGGGAGCCTCGAGAGCAGGTCCGGAGGACAGACGATGAGCGAGACGACGGCGCCGTACAGCTCGGGTCCGGGAGGTGCAGCGAGCGGCGCACCCGGCAGGCGGGTGCGCATCCACCACCTGCGGGAGATGAAGGAACGCGGCGAGAGGTGGGCGATGCTCACCGCCTACGAGCAGTACGCCGCGCAGACCTTCGACGAGGCCGGCATCCCCGTTCTGCTCGTCGGCGACTCCGCCTCCAACAACGTCTACGGCAACGAGACCTCGCTTCCCGTTACGGTCGACGAGCTGGTCCCGCTGGTGCGGGCCGTCACCCGGTCGGTGAAGCGGGCCCTGGTCGTGGCCGACCTGCCGTTCGGTTCCTACCAGGCCTCGGCCGAGCAGGCCTTCCACACCGCAGTGCGGTTCATGAAGGAGGCCAACGCACACGCGGTCAAGCTCGAGGGCGGGGAGGAGATGCTCCCGCAGGTCGAGCTGCTGACCCGCTCTGGTCTCCCGGTGATGGCGCACATCGGCTTCACCCCGCAGTCCGAGCACAACCTCGGCGGGTACCGCGTCCAAGGTCGCGGAGAGACGGCGCAGCGGCTCGTCTCGGCCGCGAAGGCGCTGGAGGCCGCCGGAGCCTTCGCGCTGGTGATGGAGATGGTCCCCGGTGACGTCGCGGCCGAGGTCACCAAGACGCTCTCGATCCCGACCATCGGCATCGGTGCCGGCGTGCACTGCGACGCGCAGGTGCTGGTGTGGCAAGACATGGCGGGGCTGCGCACCGGTCGGATGCCGAGGTTCGTCAAGAGGTATGCCGACGTGCATGGTGTGCTGCGAGGAGCCGCCGAGGACTTCGCAGCCGATGTCGCCGCAGGTACCTTCCCGGGAGACGAGCACACCTTCTAGTAGCCGAGGATCACCGCGAACCAGATGCTGATCGCGATGACCCGCAGTGCGATGACGCGCAACGGGTGGTGCACGAACCAGCGCACCGCGAGCACGAAGAGCGTCAGCCAGAACAACGGCAGGACCAGCGATGAAACGACGTCGCGGAGCGTGATCGCCGAGTACACGTAGAGGAAGAGCGCACCGCGAGGCCGCTCATGACGATCCACGAGCCGGACTGATGCAACTTCATCGTCGACACAAGGCTCCTCGTCGTTCGGTGAGCCGACGCCGAGTTTCACCAACTGGGGCAGGGGATTCTCGCTGCGACATCGGCGAACCGGTGCCTGCTCGCGCTCACAGGTCAACTGCGACACGCTGCGTGAGTTGGCCGATGATGTTTACGACGCGGCTCAATGTTGCCAAGATCATATGTGGGAACCACCGCACCGGTGGTTCTCGTAGCAGACAAGTGCCGGCGATCAAGCCGGTCTTTCACGACCAGGAGGCACAGGTGCCTGCAGCAAAGAAGACCGCGGCGAGGAAGTCGCCCGCCAAGAGGTCCACCAGCAAGAAGAGCAGTCCGGCCAAGAAGTCTCCGGCGAAGAAGACGAGCGCCGCCAAGAAGAGCACCGCCAAGAAGTCGGCGACCAAGAAGACGAGCGCCGCCAAGAAGGTCAGCACCGCCAAGAGGTCAGCCACCGCCAAGAAGGCCGCAGCCAAGAGGCCGGCCAGCGCAAAGAAGGCGGCCGCCAAGAAGGGCGCCAAGAAGGTCAGCACCGCCAAGAGGTCAGCCACCGCCAAGAAGGCCGCAGCCAAGAGGCCGGCCAGCGCAAAGAAGGCGGCCGCTAAGAAGGGCGCCGCGACAAGGTCCTGAGTTGTTGGCACGACGAGGCCCCGACCACGACTTGGTCGGGGCCCTGTCGAGTGTCTCCCGGTGTGTCGCGCCTGTGGCCCGGTGCGCGGTCAGTCCTCCTGGTCGTCGTTCCAGACAGGGTCGCTGTCCCAGTCCTCGTTGCGCTCAGCCACCTTCTCGAGCGCCCGCGCGGCCTCCGCATGGGTGGAGTAGGGACCTAGACGATCGGCGCTCTTGCAGCCGTCTGCACCTTCGACCGTGTGGTGAACCAGGCAGAACCAGTACTCGTCGGCCATTGCGTCGCTCCCTGTGCGGTGCCCGTGTCGGACCAGCCCGGATGATGCCCTGCGGCTGAGAACCTACACTCGCAGATGTGAGTGCTGTCGCCCCTGCCGTGATCGCTCCTCGTCGTGCCGTGCCCGCGCACATCCCGCGTCCGGAGTACGTGGACCAGGATGCCCCGGCGCCGTACACCGGCTCCGAAGTCAAGGACGCCGAGACAGTCGAGAAGATGCGAGTCGCCGGTCGGCTCGCCGCACAGGCGCTGCAGCTGGTCGGCGAGCACGTGGCCCCCGGTGTCACCAGTGACGAGCTCGATCGGATCGGCCACGAGTTCCTGTGTGACCACGGCGCGTACCCGTCCACCCTCGGCTACAAGCACTTCCCCAAGTCGCTGTGCACCAGCGTCAACGAGGTGATCTGTCACGGGATCCCCGACAGCCGTTTCGTCGAGGACGGGGACATCGTCAACATCGACATCACCGCCTACCTCGACGGCGTGCACGGGGACACCAACGCAACCTTCCTCGCCGGCGACGTCGACAAGGACAGCCGGCTGTTGGTGGAGCGAACCGAGGAGGCGCTGCGACGAGCGATCAACGCGGTGCGACCGGGCCGCCGGGTCAACGTGGTCGGCCGGGTCATCGAGTCCTACGCCAAGCGCTTCGGGTACGGCGTGGTCCGCGACTTCACCGGCCACGGCATCGGCACAGCCTTCCACTCCGGCCTGATCATCCCGCACTACGACGAGCCACACTTCGACACGCTCATCGAGCCGGGGATGACCTTCACGATCGAGCCGATGCTGTGTCTGGGCACCTACGAGTGGGAGATGTGGGACGACAGGTGGACGGTCGTCACCAAGGACAGGTCACGCAGTGCGCAGTTCGAGCACACCCTCCTGGTCACCGACCGGGGAGCGGAGATCCTCACCCTGCCCTGAGCCGGCCCCCCAGCCGCAGTGAGTACGCCCTGAGTCGTTCCAAGCGGCTCAGAGCTGGCCGGAGAGGCGCTCCACGCGCAGCACGCCCGCCTCGTGCTCGGGGTCACCCGACATCACGGCGGCCAGGCGCATGTGCGGCAGGGCGTCGCGGTAGCGCGACTGTCGCTCGAGCACGCGGGCCAGCGCGAACCGGGCCCACACGTCACTCGGGCACTCCTCGACCAACAGGTTGAGCTCGTCCTCAGCCTTGCCGAGCTGGGCACTTTGGAAGTAGGCCCAGGCTCGCAGCGTCCGCAGGCTGGTCGACTTCGGCTCCTGCGCGATCGCCGCGTCCAGCAGCTCGATGGCTCGCTGCGGGGCAGGCTGCGTCGAGACGTCTTCCAGCAGCCGCCAGGCCTCGTGATAGACGTCCGCGGGGTGGTTGCTCCTGCTGGGTGGGTGGACTGTCATGACCCTCCAATCACGGTCGCCATGGCAACCCGTTTGCGGCCCGCTGCATTCCCCCTGCGGCCGGACTAGTGCACTGTTGCGTGCGCATCCTTCGCGGGTGGAAGGTGGAAGCCATCTCTTCACAGTAGGAGGCACGATGCCTGAGTTCATGGACGTCCACACCACGATGAAGGGCGTCACCGCCGAGGCTCTCAAGGAAGCACACGACGCCGACCTGGCCATCCAGGACGACGAGAGCGTCAACTTCAAGCACGCTTGGGCAGATCCCGAGAGCGGCATGGTGTTCTGCCTGTCCGAGGCGCCCAACGCCGAAGCGGTACAGCGGATACACGAGCGGGCGGGCCATCCGGCCGACAACATCTATGAGGTGCCGGTGCAGGCCTGAGGGAACGTGAGGAGCACCGACCCATGACGGCCCGCAACCGAGGGGACGCGGTGTCGGTGGAGATCGCCGCCCCACCGACGTTGGTCTTCGACCTGGTGTCCGACATCTCGCGCATGGGGCAGTGGAGTTCGGAGTGCATCCACTGCGAGTGGACCGACGGAGCAACCGGACCTGCTGTGGGTGCACGGTTCAAAGCGCGCAACAAAGGGGCCCGAGGACCGGCGTGGTTCAACAAGCCCGCGGTCACCGCGGCCGAGCCGGCACGCGAGTTCGCCTTCAACCGGAAGGGCCCCGGCATCGGCTCCTACACGTGGCGCTATCGGATGGAGGGCACTGCGACCGGTACCCGCTTGACCGAGTCGTGCGAGGTGGACAAGCCGGTGCCCAAGGCCATGAACTGGCTCACCGAGAAGTGGACCGACAGCTCGGATCGCGACGCTGACCTGCGCAACGGGATGCAGACCACCCTCGAGCGGATCAATGCCGCCGCGGACGCCGGCTGACCACGTGTAGGAACCCTTCATCTTGCATCTTGATGCACTGCAGTGTTCTACGGGCGTGGCACAGACCCGCCATGGGTATCGTTGCCATAGCCGGAATCTGGGAGGAAGCATCATTTCCGGTAGCCGGAAGGCCTGGAAAAAACCGGGCCCCCGGCCAGGGCCGCCCGGCGCGCCATAGTGGTCAAGGGCGGCCCGCTTCCTGTCCGGAAGCAGGTGAGGATGTCGCGAATGAGCTGGCCTGTAGGCCGGGTTCTGTCCCCGCGTCGATGGTAGCCGTTGGCAAGTGTTGGCACTGCCGTCTGACCTGCGTGGATGTCCCAGGACCGTTGGGAGCCGTTGACTGTTCGCGGACTTCTTGCGGACTCATTGCGGACTGGAGTCAACCCTTGGCGCGATCAGCTCAGACCGAGGGTGTGCAGGGACGGCGTTGTTCTGTCAGGGCAACTGCGCGTGCTGTCCCTCTCGGAGGTCCCGATATTCGGCACGGTAGAACAGTGCAATCAAACCGAGGGCGATGAGACCGACTACTTCGTCCACAGGACCGGGGATGGGTAGCAGGCCGATCACCAGCAGCCATCGCACGGGTCGGGCGATGCGGGGGTCGCGCGCCAGTGCGGGTAGCAGCTTCAGCTGCGCCGTCGTTCGCTCCCATGCCACGGTGCTTAACCTAGCTGTCCAGCAGGCTCGCTACCTGAGCCCCCAAGAAGTCCCACCTCTGCCGCTCGATGCGAGAGCAGCCTGGGGCAGCGAGCCCGTAGGTTCAGCGGATGGCGGGCACCACCTGCCGACTCGGTCCTCGGGCCTCTTGCGGACTCTGTGCGAACTGGCGAAGCCCTCTGACAGCGGTTGTGCATATCAGAGCGTTGTAGTGGATGAGCTGGCCTGTAGGCCGGGTTCTGTCCCCGGTCGTCTCGCGACGACGCGGTCGGCGACCATCCATCTAGGACGACCGTTGCCGGCCGCCTCTGGCGGTCTACCCGCGAGCTCGGGCGGGCCGCCCTCGAACGCTCGCGCAGATGCCGCCGGTGGCGGCATCCTCTTGACCTTGCTCCGGGTGGGGTTTACCGAGCCGCCCCGGTCGCCCGGGACGCTGGTGGTCTCTTACACCACCCTTTCACCCTTACCGGCACCCGTGAGGGTGCCGGCGGTCTGCTTTCTGTGGCACTGTCCCGCGGGTCACCCCGGGTGGGTGTTACCCACCACTCCGCCCTGTGGAGCCCGGACCTTCCTCGACGCCCGCAGGCGCCGCGGCCGCCCGGCCAACTCATCCGCACCGGAAGTGTAGGACGACCCGCGCCCCTGACGCGGCGACCCCGGCGGCGGACGGCCCGGGTCGCGGTCTCACTCGCGGTTCTCGTCCCCCTGGGCGAGGAGCGCGGCGCCGACGATCCCCGCGGTGTTGCGCAGGGTCGCCGGGATCAGCGGGGTCTTCACCTCGATGAGCGGCAGGAACTTCGCAGCGTGCTTGCTCACTCCGCCGCCGACGACGAACAGGTCCGGTGACAGCAGCATCTCGACGACGCCGTAGTAGCGCGTCAGCCGCCGCGCCCACTCCTCCCAGGACAACCCCTCCCGCTCCCGTACGCCGTTGGCGGCGCGGGTCTCCGCGTCGTGGCCGTCGATCTCGAGGTGGCCCAGCTCCGAGTTGGGCACGAGCACGCCGTCGTGGATGAGCGCCGAGCCGATCCCGGTGCCGAGGGTCGTCACGACGACGAGCCCCTGCTTGCCCGCGGCGGCACCGAGCCGCGCCTCGGCGTACCCCGCGGCGTCCGCGTCGTTGACCACCGTCACCGGTCGCCCGAGCCGCTCGGTGAACAGCGCGTCGGCGTCCACCCCGAGCCAGCTTTGGTCGATGTTGGCGGCCAGGTGGACCACGCCGTGCCGGACGATGCCGGGGACGGTGACGCCGACCGGCGCCTCCGAGGACACCTCCGGCCGTCCGACGAGGCGCGCCACGACGTCCGCCACGGCCTGAGGAGTCGCCGGCTGCGGCGTCTCGATCCGCTGCCGGTCGGCCGAGAACTCACCGGTGCGCGGGTCCACCGGGGCGCCCTTGATGCCACTTCCGCCGAAGTCGACCCCGAAGGGGTGGGGCTGCTCAGTCATGCACCGGTCCTACCCTGCGGTGACGACGAGCGACCCACCGGGGTCCCCGGCGGGCCCGGCGGTTCCGCCACCGGGACCGCCGTCCCGGTGCCGGTGGGCTCGAAGCGGACGGCCCGGCGGACGGGGTCCGCCTCCACGAGCCGCACGGTGATGTCGGTCCCCAGCGGCAGCGGAGCAGGTCCCTCGACCCGCGCCGCGACCGCGGGCTCGCGCAGCATGACCTGTCCCCGCCGCGGGTCCCGCTCGTCGACGTCGACCACCATCGCGGCGAAGTCCTCCCCGGTCCGCTCGTGCAGCAGCACCGCCTCGACGAGGTCGAGGACGCCGCGCTCGTACTGACCAGCCGTCGTCCCGGTGCTCCGCATCGTCGCCGGCAGCCCCGGCAGGCGCTCGGTGACCCAGTCCGGCACCTCCGACCCGGCACTGAGCGCCAGGCACACCTCTCCGCCGTAGCGGTCCACGAGCCGGCGCAGCGGCGCGGTCACGTGGCTGTACGTCGTGGCGAGCGCGGCGTGCTCGTGGCGCTCGGGCACCGAGCCGGCGAAGGCGACGTACCCCGAGCCGCGGAGCAGCGAGGCGCTCGCCGTGAGGACCGCGGCGTGATCGGCGCGCGCGGGGTCGAGCACCCGGATGAACTCCGGGTAGCCCAGCGGCTCGGGCCAGCTCACGCGGAGCGCTGCCGCGACCCGGCGCAGCCGTGCCACGTCGCGGGGGTCCGGCGGCGGCAGGGTCCGCAGCACCCCGACCTCCCCCTCGAGCATGAGCGACGCCGCGGCGGTGCCGGTGAGCAGCGAGACCTGGGCGTTCCAGTTCTCGACCGGCAGCGGTGAGCGGAACGCGAGGTGGAGCCGGTCCCCGGCCAGCTCCACCTCCTGGTCCGGCAGCGGCAGGCTCACCCCGCCGCGCTCCTCCTCGAGGGCCGACCGCCGCTCGCCCACCTCGCGGAGCAGGGCGAGGCCCGGCGCGGCGGTGCCGGCGTCGAGGGCGGCCTGCACCTCGGCGTAGCTCAGCTGCGCCCGGCTGCGGACCAGCGCCCGCTCGACGTGGACGCCGGTCCTCTCCCCCGACGCGTCGAGGTCGATCCGCCAGAGCACCGCGGGCCGCGGCCCGTCGGGGAGCAGCGAGCAGGCACCCTCGGAGAGCCGGGGAGGGTGGAGCGGGACCTTGCCGCTCACGCCGTACAACGTCTCGCCGCGCCGGTGCGCCTCCTCGTCGACCGCCCCTCCGGGTCGCACGAACGCCGCGACGTCGGCGATCGCGTACCACACCCGGTAGCCGGTCCCCCGGCGCTCCAGGTGCACCGCCTGGTCGAGGTCGCGCGCCCCGTCGGGGTCGATGGTCACGAACGGCAGGTCGGTCCGGTCGACCTCGGGGAGCCGGGGGGACCGGACGGCCGCGGCTGCCTCCGCCTCGACCTCCGGCGGGAACACCGGCGTCACGCCCAGCTCGCGGTGCAGCGCCGCCACGCCCTCGGCGAGGAGCCGTGCGCCGTCCTCCGCGAGCGGTGGTGCCACGCGCACGACTCGTCGTTGCAGCACGTGACCCCCTTCCGCTCGGCGTTCCCCACCCTAGGCCGGTCGTCCCACCGCGAGGCCGACCCCCGACACCACGGTCGGCGCCGGCCCCTAGCGTGACCGGGTGCTGCTCCTGCTCCCGCCCTCGGAGGGCAAGGCCGCGCCCGCCCGCGGTCGGCCGCTCGACCTCGCGACGCTGAGCGCGCCGCAGCTCACCCCCGCGCGCGAGGAGGTCCTGTCGATGCTCGTGACCCTCTGCGCCGGCCCACCCGAGACCGCCCGCGAGGTGCTCGGCCTGGGCCCGACCCAGGCCGACGCGGTGACCCGGAACAGCCGCCTGCTGGAGGCGCCGACCGGTCGCGTCGACGCTGTCTACCGCGGGGTCCTGTACGAGGCCCTCGACCTCCCCGGCCTCGACCCCGCGTCGCGGCGGCGGGCGACGACCCGGCTGGCGGTCACGTCCGCGCTGTTCGGGCTGCTGCGGCCCACCGACCGCGTACCGGCGTACCGCCTCGCCGGTAGCGTCGCCCTCCCGGGTCTCGGTCCGGTGGCCGCGCACTGGAGCCGGCACCTGGCGCCCGCGGTCGAGGCGGCCGCGGGTCAGGGACTCGTGGTGGACCTGCGCTCGAGCACCTACGCCGCGTTCTGGCGGCCATCGCCCGAGCAGGCGGCGCGCACCTGCACGGTCCGGGTCCTCCAGGAGGTCGGCGGCCGTCGCACGGTCGTCTCCCACGCCAACAAGGCGACCAAGGGCCGGCTCGTCCGCGACCTGCTCACCTCCGGCGTCGCGCCGCGACGACCGCGCGGGCTGGCGGAGGCGCTGCGCGACCTCGGCTGGTACGTCGAGACCGGGTCGCCGTCGCCCGGCCGCCCGACCCCGCTCGACGTCGTCGTGCGGGAGCCGTGACCGGCGGTCACGCCTCCCCGGCGTCGTCGGGACGGCCGAGGTCCAGCCTGGGCCGCGCCCCGAGCACCCGGAGCACCGCGTCGCCGGGGCGCCACTCGAGGACCGTGACCGACCCGGCGGCCGGCGCAGCGCGCCCGGACGCCCGCGCCGGGAGGCCGAGCGCCTGCCCGGCCAGCGCCGCCACATGCTGCGGCGAGCACACGAGGACGACCACCGCGTCCGGGTGCTCCTCCGTCAGTCGCGCGCGGAGCCGGCCGACGGACCCGGCGCCGGTCAGCGGGCCGTCGAGCGCGCTGTCGACCACCGGCCGCGTGCCGAGCTCCCGCCCGAGGGTCTCGACGCTCGGACGCGCTGCCAGGTCCCCCGGGACGAGCAGCGCCGCGGGCTCCCGGGCGAGCCCGGCCGCGACCCACGCCGCGGTCGGCGCGAGGTCGTCGAGGTCCCCGTCGGCGACGAGGACGACGGTGGTGCTCGCGGCGGGCGCGGTCGGCTCGACCGGCTCGACCGGCTCGACGTGGTCGACCGGGCCGCCGTGCACGACCCCCTCCGGTCCGTCGAGTGCGAGGTTGGCCAGCCGGTCGGCGTGCTTGTTCTGCTCGCGCGGTATCCAGGTCCACTGCGTGCCGGGCGGCACGAGCCGGTTCGCCGCCAGCGCCAGCGGCCGCATCGAGGGGTGCTTGATCTTCCACCGACCCGCCATCTGCTCCACGACGAGCTTGGAGTCCATCCGGACCTCGAGCTCCGCACCGTCGGCGTGCTCGCGGTAGAGCTCGAGCCCGGCGATGAGCCCGCGGTACTCCGCGACGTTGTTGCTGGCCACCCCGATCCGCTCGGCCCGCTCCGCCAGCACCCGTCCGGTCCCGGCGTCCTTGAGCACCGCCCCGTACGCGGCCTTGCCGGGGTTGCCGCGCGACCCCCCGTCGGCCTCGACGACGACCGCGGTGGGCCCGCTGCTCACAGGCCGGACTCGGCGGTCCGGACGAGGATGCGTCCGCACTCCTCGCACCGCACGACCTCGTCGGAGCGCAGCTCCGCGATCCTCGCCAGCTCCGCGCTGTCGAGCTGGAGGCTGCACCCCTCGCAGCGACGCGCGCGGAGGTGTGCGGCACCGACCCCGTCCTTCTGCGCCCGCAGCTGGTCGTAGAGGGCCAGCAGCTCCGGTGGCAGCCCGGTGACCGCCTCGGCACGCTCCACGGTGACGGCCTCCGCCTCCGCCTGCACCTCCGTGGCGACCCGGTCCCGCGTGGCCGTCAGCTCGCGTCCCTGGGCGGCGACCTGCTGGACCCGGGCGCGGACGTCGGCCAGGGCGCCCTGCGCCGTCTCGAGCCGCTCCATCACCTCGAGCTCGGCGTCCTCGAGATCGCCGATCCTCCGACCCAGCGAGATCAGCTCGTGCTGGAGCCGCTCGAGGTCCTTGGGGTTGCGCACCGCGCCGCTGTCGAGACGCTGCTGGTCGCGGACGCGCCGCGCCTTGACCTGCTCGACGTCGGCGTCGGCCCGGCGCTGCTCGCGGGTCAGGTCGTCGACCTCGGTGCGGAGCGTCCCCTCGGCGCTGCGCAGCTCCGCGATCTCGGCCGACAGCCGTCGCAGCTCGGCGTTCTCCGGCAGCGTCGCGGCACGGTGCCGCAACACGTCGAGGCGGCTGTCGAGGGCCTGGACGTCGAGGAGCTTCAGCTGGGCGAACGGGTCGGCTCTCACCGGTGCGGGCTCCTCGGCGGGTCCTTCGAACGGGCGCTGGTGGCGGTCGTCGCCCGGCGGTCTCCTCAGGCGCGGGAGGTCCAGGGATCCGTCACGAGCGTGCTGACGCGGGTCACCACCGTATCCCCCTCCTCGCGCACGGCCCGGGCCACCTTCTCCGCGACCACCGGCAGCCACGGCCACTCCGCCGCCCAGTGGGCCACGTCGAGCAGTGCGGGGCCACCGTCCTCGAGGAACTCGCCGGCGCGGTGGTGCTTGAGGTCGGAGGTGACGTAGACGTCGGCGCCGCTGCGCCGCGCCTGCTCGAGCAGGGACTCCCCCGACCCCGCGCCGACCGCGACCGTGCGCACCGGCCGGTCGAGGTCGCCGGCCACACGGACGCCGTGCGCCGTGGGAGGCAGGACGCCGGCCACCGTGGCGGCGAGGTCGCCCAGCCTCACCGTCCCCGGCAGCGTCCCGACCCGACCGTGCCCTCGGGCGCCGGGTGCCGGGTCGTCCGCCCGACCGGCCGCGGGACCGCCTGCCGCCACCGTGCGCGGCGGCCCGGTGTCGACGAGCTCGACGAGGTCGAACGCCGGCTCCTCGTAGGGGTGCGCGGCCCGCAACGCCGTGACGACCTCGTGCCGCAGTCCCCTCCGGAGCACGGCCTCGACCCGGCACTCCTCGACGACCTCGAGCCCGCCGACCTGGCCGAGCACGGGCTCTGCTCCCGGCAGGGGGCGGAACCGGCCTTCTCCCCGGACCGTGAACGAGCAGCTGTCGTAGGCACCGATCGCCCCGGCCCCGGCAGCGGTCACGGCTTCCCGGACCTGGTCGGCGTGGGTCACCGGGACGAGGACGACGAGCTTGTCCAGCCCTTCGTCGCCCTCGGTGTCGCCTGTCGGGACGAGCACCCGGGTGTCTCGGAGTCCGAGCACCCCCGCGAGGGCGTCGTTGGTGCCGTCGGCGGGGACGTCGGCGTTGGTGTGGGCGGTGAAGAGCGCGGTCCCGCCTCGCACCAGGCGGTGCAGCGCGCGGCCCTTGGCGGTGGTGGCCGCGATGGTGCTGACAGGCGTCAGCAGCAACGGGTGGTGGACGACGAGGAGGTCCGCGCCGAGGTCGAGGGCCTCCTCGACGACCGCCTCGACGGGGTCGACGGCGAAGAGCACCCGGCGGACCTCCTGCTCCGGGTCGCCGCAGACCAGACCGACCCTGTCCCAGGGCTCGGCCCAGGAGGGGTCGTACCAGCCGTCCAGGAGCGCTGTGATGCCGGCGAGCCGCACCTGCGCAGCCTAGGCCGCGGCCTCCCGGCCGGCCCGGGTCACCGCCTCGTGCATGAGAGGACTCTCATGCAGGGCTCATCTGGTCCGCACCAGGACGCGGGAGACTCGTCGCCGTGTGGACGACGGTGAGATCCTTGGCGCTGCTCGCCGTGGCCGTGCCCGCGACGGCGTACGTCGTCCTGGAGACGGTGGTCGACGAGTCCGCCACCGCCAGCCGCTCTGTCGTGGTGCTCGACGAGGTCAGCGGGACCCAGGGCGCACCACCGGGGGCGGCCGGTGCCGCCGGTGCCGCGGGTCGTGGCAGCCCGGATGACGAGGCCGAGGGCCGGCAGGCACCGGGTTCTCCAGGGTCCACCCGCTCCGCCGACGGCACCGCCGGCGACGAGGACGACGGCGACGACCGCGACGACCGCGACGACCGCGACGACCGCGACGACACCGACGACGACGGGGACGACGACGTCTCCGTCGTCCGGCCCTGCCCCACCGACGTGCGTGAGGATGACCCGGGTGACCGGGACGACGACGTCGAGGACGACTGACCTCGGCTGGCCCGCGATCCGCCGCAGCTGGTCGTCGCTGCGCCGTGGTGGCTTCTCGGTCCGGACCCGCATCACCGCCGCGGTCGCGTTGCTGGTGCTGCTGGCCCTCGGCGCCGCCGGGTTCCTCATCTACGTCCTGGGCCTGCGGACCATCGAGCAGACCGTGCCGGCCGACACCCGCCAGGAGCTCGCCGAGCTCGCGGAGTTCCAGGACCGTGGGATCGACCCGACGACGGGCCGCGGCTTCACCTCGATCGAGCGGCTCGTCGAGGAGTTCCTGCTGCGGAACGTGCCCTCGACGTCCGAGCTCATGGTCGGGGTGTGGGACGGCGCCGCGCGACGTGCCTCCGCCTCGGCCCGGTCCGGGCTCCTCGACGACCCCACCTTCGTCGAGGCGCTGCTGTCCCGGACCCGCAGCGGCGGCTCGGACCGGATCACCACCGCGTGGGGAGACGTCCACCTCGAGGTCCTGCCGCTCCGCGGGAGGGAGGGACGAGGCGCCTTCGCGGTCGCGAGCTTCATGGCCGACGAGCAGCAGACGCTTGCTGAAACCGTGCGGACGTACGCCGTCGCGGCGGTGGTCGCGCTGGCGCTGGTCACCGCCGTCGCGGCCTGGCAGGCCGGCCGCCTCCTGGCGCCCCTGCGGACGTTGCGCACCACCGCGGACGAGATCACCGTCACCGACCTGTCGCGGCGCTTGCCCGTGGTCGGCAACGACGACCTGACCGCGCTGACCCAGACGTTCAACGCGATGCTCGACCGGCTCCAGCAGGCCTTCCGCGGCCAGCGGGCCTTCCTCGACGACGCCGGCCACGAGCTGCGCACCCCGGTGACGATCCTCCGGGGTCACCTGGAGGTCCTCGACCCCGACGACCCCGAGGACGTGCTCCGCACCCGCGAGCTGCTGCTGGAGGAGGCGGACCGGATGTCCCGGCTCGTCGACGACATGATCCTGCTGACCAAGGCGGACCGGCCCGGGTTCCTCCAGCTCCGCGAGGTCGCTGTCGACGAGCTGGTCGACGACGTGGCCGACAAGGCGCGCGGCCTCGGCGACCGGCTGTGGCAGGTCGAGTCGCGGGCCGACGTACGAGGCGTCCTCGACCCGCAACGCATCACCCAGGCCCTCGTGCAGCTGTGCCACAACGCCGTCGGCGTCACCGCAGCCGGCGACACCGTCGTGCTGGGCAGCAGCGCCGGGCCGCACGGCGCGGTGGTGCTCTGGGTCCGCGACGACGGACCCGGTGTCCCCGACGAGGACAGACGACGGGTGTTCGAGCGGTTCGCCCGCGGAGCCGACGCCGTCGAGTCCGGCTCGGGACTGGGGTTGTCGATCGTCGCAGCGATCGCCCGCGCCCACGGCGGGACGGTCCGCGTCGAGGACGCCCGGCCCGGCGTCGTACCCCCGGGGGCACGTTTCGTGCTCACACTCCCCCGACGCCGTGAGGAGGCCGTGTGGCCCGCATCCTGATCGCCGAGGACGAGACGCGCATCGCGTCGTTCATCACCAAGGGCCTCGCTGCGGAGGGCCACACGACCACGACGGCGGCCGACGGCGTGACGGCACTCGACCTCGCACTGTCAGGTGAGTTCGACCTGGTCGTCCTCGACATCGGCCTGCCACGGCTCGACGGCTACGGCGTCCTCGACGGGCTCCGGAGCCAGGGCGCCCGGGTCCCGGTCATCGTCCTCACCGCGCGCGACTCGGTCGCCGACACCGTGCAGGCGCTCGAGGGCGGCGCCGACGACTACATGCCCAAGCCCTTCCGGTTCGCCGAGCTCCTCGCCCGGGTCCGGCTGCGGCTGCGACAGGCCGACGACAGGCCGACCTCCCGGGAGGACGCCCTCGAGGTCGGTCAGGTGCGACTCGACCTGCGCTCGCGGGTGGCGCAGCGCGACGGCCGGACCGTCGAGCTGTCGGCGCGGGAGTTCCAGCTCCTCGAGCTCTTCATGGTCAACGCAGGACAGGTGCTCTCGCGCGAGCAGCTGCTGTCCCACGTCTGGGGCTACGACTACGACCCGGGGTCCAACGTCGTCGACGTCTACGTCGGCTACCTGCGGCGCAAGCTCGGGGCCGACGCGGTGGCGACGGTGCGGGGGATGGGCTACCGGTTCGGGCCGACCGGGGGCACCCGGGGCTGACGGGGTGCGTCGCCCGTCCCGCAGCCTGCGGCGCCGCGGGTCAGCGGGTCAGCGGGTCAGCGCGCTCTTGAACCCGCCGAGCCGTCCGCGGGGGTGCTGCTCGAGGACCGGCCCCAACGCGTCCGCGACGTCGGCCGGCGTGGGCCGGTCCTGGGGCCGGTGGGCCAGGCAGGCCTCGACGACCTTGGCGACCTCGGCCGGCACGCCCGCGGGCAGCGGGAGCGGCTCGTCGACGAGCTGAGGGAAGCGGGTGACGACGTCGACGCTGCGGGCGTCGCCGTCCCGGAACGCCCGGCGTCCGCTGACCGCCTCGAAGAGCGTCGCTCCGAGGCCCCACACGTCGGACGCCGGTTGCGGGACGCCGGTGCGCGGCGGCTCGCACTGCTCGGGAGCCATGTAGGAGTCGGTCCCGATGGGGTACTCCAGCCGCGCGGCGTCGTCGACCGACCGCGCGACGCTGAGGTCGATGAGCCGCGCCGGGGCACCCATGATGATGTTGCTCGGCTTGACGTCGAGGTGCACGACGTCGTGGTGCCGCAGGTAGTGCAGCGCCGACGCGACCTCGATGCCGAGCGGCAGGTACTGCGCCGGCTCGAGCGGTCCGTAGCGCCGCACCAGGGTGGACAGCCGCGGGCCGTCGAGGTGCTCGAGCACCACGTGGGGCCGCGCGCCGACGACCTCGGCCCGCAGCGCGTCGACCACGGCCGGGTGCTGCACCCGGCGCAGCACCTCGACCTCGCGGCGCAACCCGCGCAGGGTCCCCTCGTCGGAGACCTGCGCGGGTCGCACCACCTTGACCACCACCGGCGCGTAGGTGACGTCGTCGAAGGCGAGGAGCGCCTCGTAGGCGCTGCCCCCTCCGAGCAACCGCATAGCGGTGAGCCCGGGGCTGATGGCGTCGCCGGGCTCGAAGCCCCAGCTGTCCTCGTCACTCCTGCTCATGAGCGTTCCTCCTGCCGGTCGTGGGTCGGGACAGCCGCTCAGCGCTTGCGCCGGGTGTCATTGCGGCTGCGGTCGTTGGTGTGACCTGCCGTCTTGTCGCGGGTGCGGTCACCGGCACCGTCCCGGGTGAAGTCCCGGGTCCGGTCGCCCCGGCTGCGGTCACGGTCGCGGCTGACGGCGGTGTGCCGGCTGCCGGTGTGGTCGTTGGACTTGCCGGTGCGGCTGCGGGTGTCCCGGCTACGGGTGTCGCGAGTGCGGGTGTCCCGGCTGCGGGTGTCGCGCGCGTTGGTGTCGTCGTCGTCGTCGTCGCTGACCGCGACGAGCTCGACGGCCTGCTCCTCGCGCTTGGCCCAGACCTGCCCGGTGTCGGCGAACGCCGCCGCCGTCGGCCACGCGAGCACTCCCGCGCCCACGGCTCCGGCGAGTCCTACGACACTGCCTCGTGCGATCCTCATGGTCCCTCCTCCTGGCGCCGGTCGACGCCTGCTGTTCGTGCTGACAGCAGGAAGACTCACCGGTCGCGATGAGGTCAGCGTGAGGTCGTCATGAGGCTGTTCTCATCCGCCACGGGCAGCAGCTCACGCAGCTGTGCGGGGCGGTCGGTCGTGACGGCGTCGACCCCCAGCCGCAGCGCCCGTCGCATCGATCGGGTGCTGTTCGGCGTCCAGACCATGCACCGCATCCCCGTGGTCTTCACGGCCTCGACGTACTCGGCGTCCACGGAGTAGTGGTGCGGGTTCACCGCCGCCGCCCACGTGGCCAGTCGGGCGAGCTGCGTACGCCGCGGCTTGCCGATGAGGCCGACGTCGAACGCCGACTCGCAGGCCTTGAACAGCGCCATCGCCTGGTGGTCGAAGGACTGCACGAGGACGCGCGGACTCGCGGGACGGGCGGCCTGGAAGCGCAGCTCGGACGCCAGCTCCGAGACGACGCCAGGCTGGTGGCCCGGCTCCTTGAGCTCGAGCATCAAGCCGACCCCGGTCCCCCGCAGTACGTCGAGCACCTGCTCGAGCGTCGGGACCGGCTCGCCGGCGTACGTCGGGGCGAACCACGTGCCGGCGTCGAGCCGGGTGAGCTCCGCCAGCGTGAAGTCGCCGACCCGCCACGGCGCCCGGTCCGGGTAGACGGCCTGCACGTCGGTGGTCCGCGCGAGCGAGGCGTCGTGGTGGAGGACCAGCGCGCGGTCCGCGGTCCGACGGACGTCGATCTCGATGTGGTCCGCGCCGGCCGCGACGGCGGCACGGACCGCGGCCAGGGTGTTCTCGGGCGCCACGTCGCTGGCCCCGCGGTGTGCCACGCACCACGGGGCGGAGCCGCGCTGCACCGCGGCGGACGGGAGGGGGAGGGTGGTCGTCACGGGAGCGGCTCCGGGGCCGTCGGTGGCTGGGTGCACACCGACGACGGTCGTGGGCAGACACGACCACCACACGACATCGGGGTGGACGTCGGGTGTCGTTCCGACGACGACTCGGGCCGCCCCCGGGGCGCCGTCGCCATCGCCATCGTTCTCCCTCGCAGGGCGACGAGATGGCCCACAATCGGTCGGGAGGAGGTGTGTCCTGTGCCGCCAGTGGTCACGCAGGTGTCGTCGGCGACCCGTGAGGTCGTCGTCGGACGCCAGCCGATCGTCGACGCGACCGGCCAGCTGGTCGGCTACGAGCTCCTGTACCGGTCGACGAGCACGCCTCCGGCCGCCCTCACCGGTGCGCAGATGACTGCCGAGGTCCTCCTCGGCGCTCTCACCATCGGCGTTGACCAGCTCGTCGGGGACAAGCTGCTGTTCTGCAACGCCGACCGGGCCGTCCTGCTCGGGGACACGCCGGTGGCGCTCTCCCCCGGCCGCACGGTGATCGAGGTCCTCGAGACCGTGGTGCTCGACGAGGAGGTGCTGGCCGGCTGCCGCGAGCTCGTCGAGAGCGGCTTCCAGCTCGCCCTCGACGACTTCGTCTGGGTCGACGGCGTCGAGCGGCTGCTCGACCTGGCATGGGTGGTCAAGATCGACGTCCTCGCGCAGTCGCCCGAGGAGGTCGTCGAGCTCGTGCGCCGCTGCCGCGCCCACGACGTCCTCCTCCTCGCCGAGAAGGTCGAGACCGCCGAGCAGCTGGCCTGGGCCCGCGAGGTCGGTTTCGACCTCTTCCAGGGCTACGTCATCGAGCGACCCGCACATGTGCGGGGCCGCGCGCTCCCCGCGTCGACGACCGCGCACCTGCGGCTCGCGGTGCACGTCCTCCC
>CADCUJ010000090.1 GCA_902805855.1 uncultured Nocardioidaceae bacterium | reverse complement strand
CGGCCAGCCCGACCATCTCCGGGACCCAGTGGCCGGGGGCGAACGGTGGGTAGGTCCACTCGAGCACGAGCGTGCGTGGGCGGGCAGCGCCGTGCGTGCGTCGTACCACCTCGTCCAGCCGCGACCTCAGCGAGCTCACCAGCCGTTCTGCGGCGACCTCGTTCGAGGTCGCCTTGCCCAAGGTGGCGACCGACCCCAGCACCTCTTCCAGCGTGTGCGGGTCGATGGTGAGCACCTCCGCCGTGCAGCCGAGATGGGCCAGCGCGTCGTCGACGACCGAGACGTCCACGGCGCACACCGCGCATAGGTCCTGGGTGACGACGAGATCCGCGTCGAGACCGGACAGAGCGCCGGCGTCCAGGTGGTAGAGGTCCTCTCCCTCGCGCATCGCCTGCGCGACGAAATCGTCGATCTCGGTGGCAGACAAGCCCTCGGGCATCGCGCTGGTGGACACGACCGTGCGGCTGCGGGCCTGCGGCGGGTAGTCGCACTCGAAGGTCACCCCCACCACGTCATCCCCGGCGCCGATGTCGAAGAGGATCTCGGTCGTCGACGGCAGCAAGGAGACGATGCGCATCCACCCAGTCTGGCAGCCCGCACGCCTGGCTGGTCCGGCGTGGGAGACGGCTAGGGTTCGGCTGTGCCGGACCCTGCGTTGTCGACCGTCGTCCTGTTGGCACTCGCCGGGTTCGCGGCGGGATGGGTCGACGCGGTGGTCGGCGGAGGTGGGCTGATCCAGCTGCCGGCACTCGTGATCGGGCTGCCCGGCGCGTCGCCGGTGCAGATCCTGGCGACCAACAAGCTGGGGTCGGTCTGCGGCACGACGGTGAGCTCGGCGACCTACTACCGACGGGTGAAGCCGGACCCACGAACCTTCGTGCCGCTGATGGTCTTCGCGTTCGGCGGAGGAGTCGCGGGCGCCCTGGTCGCGTCGCTGATCCCGAAGTCGGCGTTCAACCCGATCATCTTGGTCGTGCTGATCCTGGTCGGCGGCTACATCCTCCTCAAGCCGAACCTCGGCCAGGTCACCGAGCTGCGGTTCGCCGGGCATCACCACACCGTCGCCGCAGTCGGCGCGGGCCTGGCGATCGGCTTCTACGACGGTGCTCTGGGGCCTGGGACCGGCTCGTTCTTGGTCTTCGCCCTGGTCGGCCTGCTCGGCTACAACTTCCTCGAGGCATCGGCAAAGGCGCGGCTGGCGAACTGGGCCACGAACGTCGCAGCGCTCGCCGTCTTCGTGCCCCAGGGTGCCGTGCTGTGGAAGATCGGCCTGCTGGTCGGAGGGTGCAACCTGCTCGGCGCCTACCTGGGTGCCCGGTTGGCCGTGGCGCGTGGCGTCGGCTTCGTCCGCGTCATCTTCATGGTCGTCGTGGGTGCCTTCATCCTCCGGATCGGCTGGGACGTGTTCGGCTGAGCCGCCGGGGGTGCCACAGCCATCCGATCGCACAGGGCCGCCGGGTCGTTGCGCCGGCCGCGGAAGCACATGGCGGATCCTGGTGTTGCACGCAGCATGAAGAAGATCGGGTTCTTGTCCTTCGGGCACTGGGCGCCTTCCCCGCACTCGCGGACGCGCTCTGCCTCTGATGCCCTACTGCAGTCCATCGAGCTCGCGGAGGCGGCCGAGGAGGTGGGCGCCGACGGGGCGTTCTACCGGGTGCATCACTTCGCGCGCCAGCTCGCCTCGCCGTTCCCGCTGCTCGCCGCTGTCGGGGCGAGGACCGACCGCATAGAGATCGGTACGGGCGTGATCGACATGCGCTATGAGAACCCGCTCTACATGGCCGAGGACGCGGGTGCGGCGGACCTCATCGCCGGCGGTCGGCTCCAGCTCGGGATCAGCCGAGGATCGCCGGAGCAGGTGGTCGACGGCTTCCGGTACTTCGGCTACCAGCCGGCTGAGGGCTCCGACCACGCACAGATGGCACGTGAGCACGCAGCCGCGTTCCTCGAGGTGATCGAGGGCCGTGGGTTCGCCGAGCCCAACCCACGTCCGATGTTTCCGAACCCGCCGGGGCTGCTGGGCATCGAACCGCACTCGCCGGGCCTTCGAGACCGGATCTGGTGGGGCGCGGGGACGCGGGCGACAGCCGAGTGGACCGCGCAGCAGGGCATGAACCTGATGAGCTCGACGCTGCTCACCGAGGACACCGGTGTGCCGTTCCACCAGCTCCAGGCCGAGCAGATCCAGCGGTTCCGGGACGCCTGGACGGCGGCCGGACACCAGCGCGACCCGCGGGTCTCGGTCAGTCGCAGCATCTTCCCGGTCGTCAACGAGACCGACCGTGCGTACTTCGGCCGCGAGGCAGGCAGCCGGGACCAGGTCGGCTTCCTCGACGGCGGGACTGCCCGGTTCGGCAAGACGTACGCCGGGGAGCCGGACGCGCTGGTGAAGTCACTTGCCGAGGACGAAGCCGTCGCGGCAGCGGACACGCTCCTGCTCACCGTGCCCAACCAGCTCGGCGTCGACTACAACGCACACGTGCTCGACAGTGTGCTGCGCCACCTGGCCCCCGAGCTCGGCTGGCGGTGAGGCAGTGGACCGCGCGGACATCAGACGGTCCAAGCGTCTCGCGCTGGTGCTGCGGCACCGCCCGGAGTCTGTCGGGATCGCGCTCGACGAGCAGGGTTGGACAGACGTCTGCGGCCTCCTCGAAGCGCTGGCGAGCCACGGCACTGCGATGAGCCGCGAAGAGCTCGACCGTGTGGTGCGCACCAACGACAAGCAGCGGTTCGAGTGGGACGTCTCGGCCGACCGGATCCGCGCCCGGCAGGGGCACACGGTCGAGATCCAGCTCGGGCTGGTCCCGGTGAGCCCGCCGGAGGTGCTCTTCCACGGCACGGCGCAAGGCAACGTCAAGTCGGTGCTTGCGACCGGGCTGGACCGCCGGGGCCGTCACCACGTGCACCTGTCCGGAGACGTGCCCACCGCCCGCCGGGTAGGGGCACGTCACGGTAGCCACGTGGTGCTGCGCGTGGACGCGGCAGGGATGGCGCGTCAGGGCGCCACCTTCTTCGTGACCGAGAACGGCGTCTGGCTCACCGACCGGGTGCCGGCTCGGTTCATCGCCCCCGCCGACTGAGCCCAGGGCCGGAACCGGCTACGTCGCCAGGGAGCCGGCGAAGATCTGCCAGGCGAGCGCGGACTTCGCCACCAGGCTGAGCACCAGGTACGCCTTCTCGCCGAACGCGTAGTCGCGCCACCGCCCGATCTGCCGGTACTGCAACCACTGGTTGATCGCGAAGCTGTTGAAGAACACGAACAGCGAGACGAAGATCCCGAAGACGAAGCCGGGCACCTCCTCGGCGGCAAGAAGGTTGTAGCCGATCGCCAGCCACGGGGCGACGCCGGCGACGCAGCCGAACCAGAACGGCCTCATCGTCACCGGCGACCGTCCCGGTGGGTTGGTGGACTCCTGCAGCCAGCCGAACAGGATCATGGCGACGTTGGCCCCGGCAATCCCGATCAGCGCCGAGATCTCGTGGATGCCGGCGTACAACGCGATCAGCACCACCATGAGCGTCGCGCTGAACGAGTACTCCAGCCAGCGGAACCGGTTGATGCCGTCGCGAAGGTCGTCCTCGTAGGTGCGACGGAAGACCGTGGCGGTGAGCAGGTGGTCGAGGGCAGCCAGCGCGAGGAACACCGCCACCGCGGCGCCGACCGGTAGGTCGAACACCCCCTCGGGCGACCCGGGCGGGGTGCCGGGGGGACCGGTTGGCAGCGAGCGGGTCACCGTGACGGTGAAGTCCGTCGCCAGCACGACGATCGCTACTGCCTGCCCCAGATGGAGCGCGGTGAGGATCAGGTTCCAGCCGCGTAGTGTCCTCAGTTCGTGTTCATCGACCCCGGTCGCGGTCGTGTCCCCAGCCCTCATGAGACCAAGCATGCCGCCCCGGTGTGCGTGGCTCCCGCCGTGTCGCGCGGCTGCGATCACCGGCTTGCCTCGATCAGCGCGCGCTGGGAGGTGCTTAGCCCGGCCAAGCGCCCATCGAGCCGCTGGTACCTCTGCCCCCACTCCTGCAGGAAGGCCGACCACGCCGCAGCGGACTCCCACCGGTCAACGGTGATGAACTGCGTAGGGTCCGCCGTACCTCGATAGAGCTCAGTGCCCAGGTAGCCCTGGGCTTGTCCGAAGAGCTGCGCCCAGTCGCCCTCTGCTCCGTACGCGGCGATGAACGCATCGACCGTCGCTTCGGCGACTTCGTATGTCCAGACTCGCACGTACACAGGGGTCGCTCGCAGTGCAGGTATCAGCTCGAGCGGAGCCGATGTGGACCCCAAGTATGGCGCGTTCAAGTGGTTGCACGAGCAAATGGCGGGGGCCGCTCGGGCGTGTGCTGGCTCGTCGCCGCAAGCACGAGCCGCAGGCATCATCAGAAGTTGAGGGCCTGATCAGGGTGATCCCTGATGCCGGTGCTCCGGCTCCGGTGCCACGGTGGGACAAGAGTCGACGACCACCCCGGAACGGAGCCTGACATGCGGCGTGGGACCGCTCGCTTCATCGCTTCGCTCGTACCGGCGCTGTTGCTCGTGTACGCCACGGCTCGATGGGTGGACGGCCGAGACGGTTCTCAAGGCCCCGGAGCCGCGTGGAACGTCGGGCACGTGGCGTTCCTCGGCGCCTTTGTGGGCTTTGGTCTGCTGACGGTCACACTGTGGCGGTCCTCGGCGGGCTCCAGCGGTACGGCGGCAGCCACTGCCAGCTTCTCGGGAGTGCTGCTGTTCTGCTGGGTGATCTTGACCGACCTCTCTCCCGCACTTGACCGGCTCGCGTCGCTGCCCGACCTCGTCATGGCGATGGGGCCACTGGTGTTCATCGCCGGGTTCGTCGCGCTCCTGGCGATCCACTGCCGCCAGGCGGGTGTCCCACGTTGGTGGCTTCGGCCAGTGATCGCCCTCATCGCGCTGGTGCTCGTCGGCGCGAACCTCGACCTGCTACCCGCGACCGCTGCTCTGATCGCCCTGTCGCTCTGGGATGTCCCACTGCGGCATCCGTCGACAGGTGTCGGAAGTGGGCAGATTTTCGGCCACGAGGGACATCCCTCGTCCGCTAACTGAGAAAGGCCGTGCGCCGGACATGTCAGCGCGTTGCCCAATGCATCGATAGTCGATACCTTTCTATTGCGAGTCATTCGATGGGAGGGCCCGATGAGTAGGTGGACGATCCTCGCACTGCGCGCGGTGCTCGCTGCGTCGATCGGCGGATCGCTGTTCTTGCAGGCCGTGATGATTCCGCTCATCGCACGTGACATGAACGGCGCCGACCCTGAGGTCCTCGATCTGCGGGTCCCGTTTCTCACGGTGATCGTGCTCGGGATCGTGACGACACAAGTCGTGATGGTGTGCGTGTGGCGGCTGCTCACCATGGTTCGGCAAGGAACCGTCTTCTCGCCCGCTGCCTTCCGTTTCGTCGACATCATCATCGGGGCGGTCGCGGTGGCCTCGGGCTTGATGCTCCTGCTCGGCGTCATCCTGGCGCCCGGCGAGGCCGTCGCGCCCGGCATCGTGCTCCTCATCGGTGGGGCAGCCGTTGTGATCGCCGGCGTCGCCCTCGTCGTGCTCGTCATGCGCGCGCTGCTTGCCCAAGCGGTCGCCCGCGATCGTGAAGCGACGCACCTCCAGGCTGAGCTCGACGAGGTGATCTGATGCCGATCGTCGTCGACATCGACGTCATGCTCGCCAAGCGCAAGCTGTCGGTAGGCGCATTCGCGGAGCGGGTGGGCATCACTCCCGCCAACGTGGCGGTGCTCAAGAACGGTCGCGCGAAAGCGGTCCGTTTCTCCACCTTGGCTGCCATCTGCGAGGTCCTCGACTGCCAGCCCGGCGACCTGCTGCGGTGGGAGTCTGACAACGCCACCAACGGATCGGCGAGCGCGCACGGTCCGGGTACCTCCAAAGGCGGTCAGCAGTGACACAGGTGCGCGGCGACGCCACCGCTCAACAGCAATCACTGGAGACCACATGGACAACGTCGACGTACTTGTCGTCGGAGCCGGACTAGCAGGCCTGCACGCCGCCACCCTGCTCGCCCAGCACGGGCACAGCGTCATGCTGGCGGACCGTCGACCCGCCCTCGATCGGTCGATCCGCACGACGGGCATCTTCGTGCGCAAGACCCTCGACGCCTTCCCACTTCCCGCGGACTGCCTCGGGCCGCCCATCCGACGCGTCGCCTTGTACCCGCCGGGCATGCGCCGCCCCGTCGTGTTCGACAGCAGCCGCGACGAATACCGCGTCGGCGACATGGGTGGCCTCTACCGGATCGCTGCGGACGCCGCGAGGCAGGCGGGTGTTCACCTCGCCCTCGGCACCCGCTACGTCGGCCGCGACGCGACCACCTACAGGCTCAGCCGGCACGATCAGGTCCTCAAAGTGAGGGCCAGGTTCATCATCGGTGCCGACGGAGCTCGCTCACAGGTCGCCCGCGACCTCAACCTCGACCACAACCGACAGCTCATCGTCGGAGCCGAAGAGGTGTTCCCCACCGCCGCGACCGCCGACCCGCCTACCTTCCACTGCGTTATCGACCCCACGCTGGCACCCGGTTACCTGGCCTGGGTGGTCAACGACGGACAACACGTCCACGTCGGGACGGCCGGCTACGCGGGCCGCTTCCACGCCCGAGGGCTGGCCGGCACCGTCCGACACTTCAGCACCATCGCGCCCGGCCTGCACGGAGTCGAACGACCCGCGCACGTTGAACGGCGAGGCGGAGCGATCCCAGTCGGAGGCCTTCTCCGGCGCATCAGTGCACCCGAGGGCCTGCTCGTCGGCGACGCGGCAGGTGCGGTCTCACCGCTCACCGCAGGCGGTCTGGACCCCTGTCTCAGGCTCTCGAACCACGCCGCGGAAGTGATCGACGAGGCCCTCCGAACCGGCCGGCCGCACGCGCTGGAGGGATACGACGGCGACATGCTCAGGGCGTCCTTTCGCGGACGCCGCGTGATGCGCGCGGCGCTGGCCCAAGTCCGAACCCCGGCGGCGGCATCGCTCGCGTTCACCGTCCTTCGCACAGCCCCTGGCCGCAGGGCAGCCCGCCACATCCTCTTCGCCGACAACTCGTTTCCCAGCGCCACGATGCGCCCTCAGCCTCAGTGACAGCCCGCTGTCCGTCCGTTGGGATGTCACCGACGACCGTATCCGCGGTGTGAGCGGTGGCCGCGTCACCGGGGGTACCGCCAGCGTCCACTATGGGTGAGCGGACATCTCATGGCCAGATCGGAGTCTCATGGAGATCAACGACCTATCCCCCTACCTCACCTACGACGACGCGGACGCCGCGCTGGACTGGATGGAACGAGTCCTGGGGTTCACGGGAACAGTTCGCTGGCCAGACGAGTCCGGACGGACCTACGAGGCCGACATCTGCGCCGGCCGCACCAAGGTCGGAGTCAGCGGTGGAGGGAGCCACGACACGGGCACGAAGGCGCTTTTCATCGTGCATGTGGACGATGTCGATGCGCACTATGACCGCATCCGTGCGGCGGCTGTCGATATCCACGTCGACCCGCCACAGGACCAGCCGTACGGACCAAGGACCTTCACGATCATCGATCCATGGGGCTACCAGTGGAACTTCTGGCAGGGGGAAGCCACTGCTCCTCAGTGACGCGGTGCAGGTGCAGGCATTCCGTCTCGATGCATCGCCGCCGTGCCCAGGGCCCCTCCGCGCCATACGGCGGTTGCGATAGGTGAGGAGAGCGGCGATGGCTCGTGCGATTCCCGGTGCGCCGTCACCGTGACCGTGGTCGGTGTTCACCCCGCTTGCACGCGCGACGTTGCGGGCGAAACTGCGTTCGGCTCCGGATTGCGCTCTCTCCGGAGAGACGCTTCGGTTGCTGTTGCGTCGGTCAGCATCTCCTGCGAGGCGGAGCCTGCTTGCCCCCAGTGGTGAAGCCGTGATCGTCTGGGGCCAACTCGCCGGAGCCGAAGGGGATGCATGGAACGGGTGACGGGCATCGGTGGCGTCTTCTTCCGCGCGCAGGACCCTGGGCACCTCGCGACGTGGTACGCCGAGCACCTGGGCGTTGATCCGCCACCGGAGTCGTACGAAGCGTCCTCGTGGTGGCAGCAGCCTGGGCCGACTGTGTTTACAGCGATGCCGGCCGACTCCGATCACTTCGGTGGCGCCGAGAGGTCCTGGGCAATCAACTTCCGAGTCACCGACCTTGATGCGATGGTCCGTCAGCTGCGCAGCGCCGGTATCAACGTCGAGGTCGATCCAGAGACATATCCGAACGGCAGGTTCGCAGAGCTTCGGGACCCTGAGGGCAACGCCGTCCAGCTCTGGCAGCCTGCGGGGGCTGACCTTCGCGCGCCGTCCTGACCAGTTCGCGTCGGACCGGTGGCCATGTCACCCGATCGCGATGTGCTGATGCCTCAGATGCCCGCGATGGCGGCCCGGGCCATCGCAAGTCGGTCGGCGCACCGCCGCGGCATCGTCGCGGCGTAGTAGGGGAAGGTGATCATCGCGATGAACAGCGCCCAGCCCCTGGAGGCGGTCCAGGTGGCGTCGTCGAGGTCGAGGCCCCGCCGGAAAGTCCGGCGTCCTTCGGGGTCGAGGAGCTCCCAGGCGACGATGAGATCCACGGTCGGGTTGCCGATCGCGAGCCCGCCGAAGTCGAGAACAGCCGCCAGACGCATGTGTCCGTCTAGGAGCAGGTTCTCGGCGAGGAGATCGCCGTGGTACCAGGTAGCGGTCGGTTCGCTCACCTGAACGGCTTCGACCGCTCGGTCCCACAGTCGGAGTGCCTCGTCCAGGTCGATCGCCAGGTCGAGGCCGGAGCAGTCCCGCACTGCTACCCGGAAGTCCTCGTCGAGAGCGGTCAGAGGCCCGCCGCGGTACCACGTCAGCGAAGGGTCACCGACCGCGTCGTCGGGGATCTCCATCCCTCGCAGCTCCATCACTAAGCGAACAAGGTCGCCGACCAGCGCTCCAGATGCAGCGCCGGACGAGCGCGATGGGCCCGGCTCCGGCACCGCTCCTTCAAGCCACGTGGTGATCGCCCAGCGTTCGCTGTAGCCCAAGTCGGGCTCCCCGACCCTCAGGACCGTCGGCGTCGCAACGCTGAGACGCGGCCCAACGAACGGAAGCCAACGTGCTTCCTTCTCGATGCTGGCCCCACCGCCCGCCTGCCGCGGGAGTCGGACCGCCATGTCGTCTCCCAGGCGGAACAGCGCGTTCGACGAACCCGAGTGGTTGCAGGGCTCGAGGGTGTGCGTGCTGAGGTCCGGAAATGCCCGGTCGACCAAGTGTCGGACGAGGCTCGAGTCGACCAGCAGCTCATCGTCGTGGAGAAGCACTCGACCATCCTTGCTTGCGCAACGTGCCGCCGCCTGATGTCACCATCGGTACAACGCCGGGACGTGGCGGATCAGTGTGCCTGCCTACTGGACCAGCAGACAGAACGGGTGTCCCGCCGGGTCTGCGAGCACATAGAGCGGTTCGTCTTCGTCCTCCGAACGGTCAAGGATCAGTCGGGCACCGAGCGCCTCTGCCCGCTCTCGGTGTCGCTCCAAGTCCTCGACGTCAGGCACCTTGAAGTCCATGTGCATCTGCATCGGCACCTGCTCGGAGGGCCAGGTCGGAGGCGTGGTGTCCTTCTTCTCCTGGATGGTGAGGACTCGGTTTCCCTCCTCATCGAGCAGGACCAACCAGTCGACGTCGTCGAGGCTGCCGTTTGACGGCGGTTCCTCACCCTCGCGGTACCGCAGATCGAGGAGCTGTCGGTAGAACTCGCCCAGCGCTCGGCAGTCTCGCGCATCGATCGCCGTGTGGAGCAGGACGGGGTATTGGGACACGGGCACCTCCTTGCGTTCAGGCTCTACGCTAGCGCCGCGGGTTCCGTCCGCTGTTGGCATGTGGGCGAGGCGATACTTGCCACATGGAGGTCATGGACTTCGAGTTCGAAGGTCCGGTCATCGAGTGGCGGGGCCCTGCGCCCTTCTACTTCGTAGCCATCCCGGCGGACGAGAGCGCTGATATCAAGTTCGCCGCCAAGGGGATGGAATATTGGGGTCAGGTGCCGGTGATGGTGCGCATCAGCGACACGAGTTTCAAGACGGCGCTGTTCCCCAAGGACGGCCGCTACCTGCTGCCGTTGAAGGACGCAGTTCGGAAATCCGCGGGGATCGAGCCAGACCACCTTGTGGCGGTGGCATTGAGCGTCGGACGCCACTGAGCTGCGATGCCCGCAGGGTGTAGGTGAGTGGCCTCCACCGATCGACGCCGAGGTGTACTCGAACCCCGCGGCGGCTGGGGACCTAGGCTGCTCAGATGGCAGAGCCGAAGCACAGCGATCAGGAGATCCATCGCGAGGAGTTCGTCCACCTGGTGGACCTCTCGCATGAGCGGGTGCTCATCGCCTGGGGAGCATTCTGGTTCAGGCGCGACGTGGTGGACGGCCGCTGGAACATTCTGGACGACTCCCAGCTTTCGGAGGCAGTGGGCCGGCGTACATCCATCGGGCAGGGCGCAGAACCCTTCGGTGACGCTCACGTCGAGGTCCTGGGTGCCGGTGGCGATGTCATAGCTGAGGCGCGCACCTCAGAGCAGTCCTGGGTCTGGGTGGAGGGTCTCGAACCCGACACGGCCTACCGCTACCGCATCCGGGTCGACGGCCGCGAGTGGGCGTCGGGCCAGCGCTGGGACTGGATACCCACCGCGACCGGAGGCTACGACCTCGGGCCGGGGAAGAGCTACGACCTGCAGTTCCGCACGTTTCCCGACCCGGACGGCGAGACACCTGCAGTGCGCTTCGTCGCCATGGGTGACTACGGAGTCGGCATCAAGTCCGACTCCGAGTCCAGCCGCCGGCAACGCCGCATCGCCGACGTACTCGACGAACTCGTGCGCAGCCACGACATCCGCTTCGTGGTGTCGCTCGGCGACAACATCTATCAGGGCGAGCAGGGTCAGGTTGACGACGAGAGCGGTGGGGAGGACGACGACTGGTACTCCAGCTTCTTCCAGCCCTATCGTTACGCCCTCGCTCGGATCCCGGTTTTCCCCGCGATCGGCAACCACGACACGACCGACACCGAGGGAAGCGACGACCGGGCGCAGATGGAGGACAACTTCCATGTCCACGAGCGCTTCCGCGACAACCACGACCGCGCTTCGGTCGGGCCAGGACTGTTCTACCGCCTCGACTACGGCAGAGACCTCGAGCTGATCTGTATCGACACGTCCCAGGACAGCGAGGACCCGGAGTACCACCGCTTCTTCCAGGTGCCCGACCACCAGCAGTGGCTCGACGACGCGCTGGCGGCGGGCGACCCCGCCTGGCGAATCCCCTTCTCCCACCACCCAGTGTTCTGCGCCGGACCGTCGCACGAGAACGACCCGGAGATGCTCGAGACCTTGCTACCGCTCTTCGAACGCGCCGGTGTCCGGCTCGCCCTGGCGGGACACGAGCACAACTTCCAGGTCTCGGAGGTGGACGGCCGCACGTTCGTGGTCTCCGGGGCCGCCGGCAAGCTCCGCGAAGAGATCCCCGAAGGTTTCGACGACGCCCACACCATCGCATGGGCTACCCAGGCGCACCTGCTGCTCGTGGAGATCGACGGAGACGAAGCGCAACTGACACCGGTCTCGGGTCTCCTGCCCGACGGGTCCCTGCACCTGATGACCGCACTCACGAAGGACAACCGGGTCGTTCGCCCGCCCATCGTCGTCGGAGGTCGACAGGGGTGAAGCGCAGTGCCTCGGCCAGCATGTAGGGCTGGGCCGGGACAGCCCAGGACTTGCTTGAGCACGCCGTCGAACGCCTCCGCCACCGGGCGAGACGATGCGAGGCTAGGGCAAGAGCCGAGTTCCTCGGCTCCGACGGGCTGGTGTGGTCAGCAGCCTTTCGGTTGGCTACAAGGGCGAATCCGGCAACGAATTCTGGGTCGAGTACTTCCCCGAACGCCGAGAACTGGGCCTGACCTCATGGCGTGACGTGCTGCGCAGCCGTGCCGACTTCGATGTCAGCGGGGTTGAGCCGGTGACTCGCGATGAGCTGCACCGCCGCCTGCGGATCCTCGGCGACGCTGTCCACGCAGCCGACACCCTCGAAGAAGCCGACTAGCAACGGCCGCACTCCCGTCTTGGCGACTTCCCCGACCATCACGGACGAGAGCGCATCACCGCTGTTGCACATCCCGTGGTGTCTACTGTGGCGATGAAGCTGCAGCACGAAGAGCTGCTCACCACTCGACTTCGACTGCGTCCCTTCCACGACGCAGATGCGACGACCTCTTCGCGCTGCACCTCCGCGCGCACGCGTTCCTCGCCCGCGCGACTGACTAGACCTTTCTGACGAGGAATCGGATCTCCGCGGCCCTGGGTGCATCGCGGTAGCCAGCCACCATGGCATGCGGCAGGATTGGCGCACTTAACTATTGGAGCCGCAGTGACCATGACGAAGCCGACGATCCTGGCGGTCGACGATGATCCGGTGGTCTCCCAGGCCATCGTGCGCGACCTGCGCGCGCGCTATGCCGCGGACTATCGGGTGATCGCGGCCACGTCGGGGGCGGAGGCGCTCAAGCTCCTCGAGGAGCTCACCCTTCGTGACCGCTCCGTCGCCCTGGTGGCCTCGGACCAGCGGATGCCTGAGATGACAGGCATCGAGATGCTCGCCGAGGTGCGCAGCGCGTCCCCCGAGACGAAGCTTCTCCTGCTGACGGCGTACGCCGACACCGACGTCGCGATCAAGGCCATCAACGACATCGCTCTCGACTACTACATGTTCAAGCCGTGGGACCCTCCCGCTGAGCGGCTGTACCCGGTGGTCGATGGTCTCCTCGACGACTGGTCGAGCGCCCATCCCCCGGAGACCTCACAGGTGCGGGTGATCGGTCACCGGTGGTCCGACCGAAGCTACGACGCGAAGACCTTCCTGGCTCGCAACCACGTGCCCTACCGGTGGTTGGACGTCGAGCGGGACGAGGAGGCGCGACGCCTGCTCGACGTGGCCCAGCGGTCGGAGCACGACCTGCCTTTGATCCTCGTGCCGGACGGCGAGGCGCTGGTGGCCCCGTCACCGCGTGAGCTAGCCGACGCCCTCGGGCTGCGCACCCGGGCCGAGCAGCCTCTCTACGACCTCTGCATCGTGGGAGCCGGTCCTGCCGGGCTCGCGGCCGCGGTGTACGCCGCCTCGGAAGGACTGTCCACAGTGGTCGTGGAACGCGACGCCCCGGGAGGACAAGCCGCACAGAGCGCATCCATCGAGAACTACCTGGGTTTCCCGAAGGGTCTGTCTGGATCCGACCTGACCCACCGCGCCGTCGCCCAGGCCGCCCGGTTCGGGGCTGAGACGGTCCTCGCCAGCGACGTCGCGGGCTTCGAGGAGCGCGGTCCCGTGAGAGCGGTGCTGCTCGAGGGCGGTGGCGCCATCGAGGCCCGGTCAATGGTGGTGGCGACCGGTGTCTCCTACCGCCGCCTCGAGGCACCCGGGATGGAGGAGCTGGCTTCACGAGGCATCTACTACGGCGCGTCCGCGAGCGAGGCGAGGCAGTGCGAGGGCGAGGACGTCTACGTCGTGGGCGCTGCCAACTCAGCCGGTCAGGCTGTGCTGAACTTCGCCGGCTACGCCAAGCGGGTGGTGCTGCTGGTGCGTGGGGCAGACCTGGAGAGCGGCATGTCGCAGTACCTCGTCGACCGGATCCAGGCGACGCCCAACGTGGAGGTTCGGCTGCGCACGGAGGTGGCCGCGGCGGCAGGGGAGGATCGGCTGCAGGCTCTGACCCTGGCGGACAGGGAGACCGGGGTCGAGGAGGAGGTCCCCGCCGGCTGGCTCTTCGTCTTCATCGGCGCTGCGCCGCGCACCGACTGGCTGGGCGAGCAGCTCGCCCGGGATGCGCGAGGCTTCGTCCTCACCGGCCAAGAGGTGCTCGCGTCTGAGCCCGGGGCCCGCTGGCCGCTGCAACGCCCGCCCTACGCGCTGGAGACGAGCGTTCCTGGCGTGTTCGCGGCCGGGGACGTCCGCCTGGAGTCGATGAAGCGGGTCGCCTCCGCGGTCGGCGAGGGCGCCATGTCCGTCTACCTCGTGCACCGCTATCTGGCCACCGTCTGATGGATGCGCAGGAGCTGCGTCGGCTGCCGCTGTTCGCCGGCCTGGACGAGGAGCAGGTGGCTGAGCTGGCCCGAGTGGGCGACGAGCGCGTCATCGAGGCAGGGCAGGAGCTGTGGCAGGAAGGGCAGCCGGCGGACGTGTGGTGGGTGCTGCTGGAGGGGTCCATCGCCATCTCCAAACGCGTCGGCAAGGAGCGAACCGTGGTCGGGTCGATGGCCGAGCCTGGTCAGTGGGCCGGTGGGTTCGCCGCCTGGGACCCCAACAACTACTTCTTCGCGACCGGCCGTGCACTCGAGCGCGGACGGGTGCTTGCGGTCCCCGCCGAGGAGCTCCGCAGACTGGGTGACGAGTGGTTCGCCTTCGGTGTTCACTTCATCCGGGGACTCGTCGACACTGTCCGCCGGGTCGAGTCGACGGCCCGGCAGCGCGAGGCGCTGGTCGCCCTCGGGACACTTGCGGCCGGCCTTGCCCACGAGATCAACAACCCAGCCGCCGCAGCGACGCGTGCTGTCGACTCCCTGACGACGACGTCCGAGGCGATCGTCTCGTCGCTGACCCGACTCTCGACCTACGGCGTCTCTTCGGAGCAGTTCGCGGAGATCGACGCGTTGCGCCGGGCTGTCCGACCCGCCGAGACGGGATCAAACCCGCTCGCTCTTGCCGACCGCGAGGACGACCTCTCCGCCTGGCTTACCAGCCATGGCGTCGAGCGCGAGTGGGAGCTGGCCCCTGCCCTCGCAGCCGCCGGGGTGGACAGGGCCTGGTGCGACCGCATCGCAGCGGTCCTTGGCCCGGAAGCGCTGGCCGTGGGCATCGAGTGGGTCGCCCACTCGGTGACGATGCAGACGCTGCTGTCGGAGGTCAAGGACGCCACGAGCCGGGTGTCCGGGCTGGTGGCGGCCGTGCGTTCCTACTCCCAGCTCGACCGCGCCGCAGTGCAGCGCATCGACGTCACCGAGGGTCTCGAGAGCACGGTGGTGATGCTGGGTTACAAGCTCAACGGCATCATCGTCGAGCGAGACTTCGCCAGCGACCTGCCGACGATCCAGGCGATCCCGGGCGAGCTGAACCAGGTCTGGACCAACCTGATCGACAACGCGGTCGACGCCATGGAAGGTACGGGAACCCTCCGGCTTTCCGCCCACGTCGACGACCTGGGCCGCGTCGCCGTTGAGGTCGCGGACACCGGTCCGGGGATGCCCCCTGAGGTGCAAGCCCGGGCCTTCGAGCCGTTCTACACGACCAAGGACGTGGGCAAGGGAACGGGGCTCGGGCTCGACATCTCTAGGCGGATCATCGAGGAGCGCCATTCGGGCGAGATGTGGATCGACTCCGAGCCCGGGCGGACGATCATGCGCGTGACTCTGCCCATCCTCGGGCAGGATGCCTGAGCGAGGAGGTGCCGGCGGCGGTGACAGCTCGGCGGCGAAGGCGACGCCGTTGGGGTGCTAGCGGTAGCCGCAGGGTTCCTCACGACTCACAGGTGCGCGCCGCAGCGGCGGGCGACGAGCAGGGTGAGCGCGCGCGTGGTCCGGACGAGCTCGGAGATGTCCACCTGCTCGCGCGGGCCGTGGGCGAGGCGGACGTCACCGGGTCCGTAGTGCAAGGTGGGGATGCCGCCGACGTCGGCGTACAGGCGCAGATCACTTCCGTACGGCGCGGCACCCAGCGAGACGTCGCGGCGCTCGGCCACCCGGATGGAGTCCACGACCTGCTGAACCAAGGGGTGGTTGGACTCGATGCGGCCGCTGGCGAACTGGCCGCCGGGCCAGGTCACCTCGACCGGGTGGTCGCGCAGCCAGGGATCGCTGCTGCAGGCGTCGGCAACGGCTCGCTCCAGCGCGGCTCGGGCGTCGGCCGGTTCTTCGTCGAGCCGGACGCCCAGCCGCCCTTCGGCGACCAGCAGGTCTGGGACGCTGCTGGCCCAGTCTCCGGCGCGGATGGTGCCGATGGAGATGGAGTAGGGCTGGAGGTTGTCGTCGAAGAGCGGGTCGAGGTCGGTGTTGCGTTCGTGCTCCAGTCCGGCGATCGCGGCGTAGACGGGCAGGAACGCCTCGAAGGCACTGTGCCCGACGCGCTTGGAGCTTCCGTGCGTGGCTCGCCCGGGTACGCGCAGCTCGAAGGTGAGCGCGCCCGCGTTGGCAACGACTACCTTTCCGCTGGTCGGCTCGGTGATCACAGCGGCGTCGCCGCGGTGCCCACGCACCATCGTCGCGAACGCCCCGAGGCCACCGTCTTCCTCGCTGACCACAGCATGGACCGCGAACGGTCGCTCCAGCCTCACTTCGGCGGCAACCAGGGCGCGGGCGACGGCCAGGTTCGCTGCCGCGCCGGCCTTCATGTCGCAGGCCCCGCGCCCGTGGACCGCGTTGTTCTGGATGGCGCCACTCCACGGGTTGCGGTCCTCCCAGTTGTCAAGGTCTCCGGTGGGGACGACGTCGACATGGGCCTGCAAGGCGAGGGCGGGTACTCCCAGGGGCCCGAGGACCCCAACGGTTCCGAACCCCTCGACTCTGGGTGCCTCGGTGCCCGGGTACCTCGGATCGGCAGCCAGTGCGTCCAGGTCCAGCTTCCAGCTGTCGACGTCGAAACCCAGCTCGGCCAGGCGCCGGGCGTGCCAGTGCTGCAGCTCGGACTCGGCATCGGTCCCAGTCACGCTCGGAATGCCGATCATGGTCACCAGGTCGTCGACCAGGGCCTGCTCGTGGATGGCATCGAGGAGCCGCGCTTCGACCCGGGTCAGGTCGGCCGTCGCCACCATGGTCTCGCTCACACCGGTGACGGTAGCTGGATGACAAGCTGCTAGGGAATAGCAGAAAACCACACAATCAGACATAGGCTGTATGACATGGTCCAGCCGCAGCAGCTTCGCGTCCTCGTCGCAATCCGGGACCATGGCTCGATGACCCGGGCCGCGCAGACGCTCGGCTACGGGGTTCCGACGATCGCCCACCATCTCGCGTCGCTGGAGAGACACTTCCGGGTCCAGATGGTCGAGCGGGACCGCCGTGGCGCGCGACTGACCCCGCTCGGCGCAGTCTTCGTCGTCGAGGCAGAGGAGATCTTGGCGCGCTTGGACCACGTCGAACGGCTGGTGACGACCCAACGTGACCTCGGTCTGACCACCATCCGGGTCGGCACCTTCGCCTCCATCGGGTCGCAGATGCTGCCTCGCGCCATCCGTCACCTGAGGTCGCGGATGCGCGTGCAGGTGGAGGTCGTCGAAGCCGAACCCACCGACGTCGTCGAGCGCCTCCAAGCCGGTGACCTGCACGCCGGCCTGATCTACGACTCCGCAGAGGATCCAGCCTTCGCCACACCCGACTTCGAGCTCACTGTCCTGCTCGAGGAGCACTACCGAGTGCTCGTGGCCAGTGGCAGCCGTTACGCCGCCGACTCGCAGGTCGACCTCGCCGCCCTCGCTGATGCCGACTGGATCGGTAGCCGCGACGAGAACGAGACATCGGATCGGGTGCTCCGCCGGGCCTGCCACTCCCTTGGGTTCGAGCCCAACATCGTGATGCGCACCGACGACCTCAACATGATCCATGGACTCGTGGCCGAAGGACTGGGCTGCACTATCGGCACCTACGCCGCTGTGGACACCCGCTTCGCAGTCCAGGCGCGGCCCACGGTTCAAGAACTGGGGATCCGGAGAACATCTTTCGTCCGCCGAAGCAGTGCAGTGCCACGTGCAGTCGAAGAGCTCCACCACATCCTCGTGGAACTGCTACCGCGCGACCCGACCTGATCTCGGGGCCAGCAGACGTCGCTCGCGACAGCAGAGAAGCGAGTGGGGTTGCCCGCCCGAGGGGACGGGCACGTCGACGCCGACGCATCGCTCAGCATGTTTCGTCGGCGCCTACCTGGGCGAGCTGGTGCGACGCGGCACAGTGCCCACCGGAGCGCCGCGGACCTGGGGGTAGACATGTCCCCGTGGACACCGCCTCGCCTGGGCGGCGGCATCATTCGCGACATCATCCTTGGCGACCTCCCACCCGCGACCTTCAGTGACTGGCGGTACCTGACCGTCGCAGCGCTGGGCAGCCTGGTGGCATTCGACCCAGCAGTGGTCGCCGGACCTGGACCTCAAGCGGTGACAGGTCGCGCGTGATTACACCCCCGCAGGGAAGGGCACGCCGGTCGCCGAGTGACACCGGTAGCCGAACGGGTTCCTCGCGAGGTACTGCTGGTGGGCGTCCTCGGCGTAGTAGTACGTCGGCGCGGGCCTGACCTCGGTGGTGACCGGGCCGTACCCACGCCGGGTCAGCTCCGGCTCGTACGCCGCGGTCAGCTCCTTGGCGGCCGTCGCCTGGTCCTCGGACAGCGTGTAGATCGCCGAACGGTACTGGGTGCCCCGGTCGTTGCCCTGGCGCATGCCCTGGGTCGGGTCGTGGGTCTCGTAGAACGCCTTCACCAGGTCGCCGTAGGACACCTTGCTCGGGTCGAAGACGACCCGCACGGCCTCGGTGTGTCCGGTGCGCCCGGAGCAGACCTCCTCGTACGAGGGGTTCGGTGTGCTGCCA